>NZ_JBLWEX010000069.1:0-9437 GCF_048323875.1 Yersinia sp. LJYL362 | reverse complement strand
TTGCAGGTGGAATAGGCCAACAACGGCGGTAAGTAGACCGTTTATAGCGGAGAAAGGCAAGTCGGGATCACAAAAGCAGAGTCTTCATCCATACAATATTTAAAAAGCAGTTAATCATGCCAGATTTAGAGAAATACACATCATATGATTTGTATCATTTATATCCAACCGTTAACAATTTACGACAGATACCCACTAACAACCCCGCTCAATTAATAGGTAAAACCCAACTCTTTTCGCGTGTGATTCAGGATGTCAGGGGGCAAGGGTAAATAGCCGTCATGAGTCACGCGCTTTTGCCCTTCGGGTGATAAAACGCGCTCAAGAAAGGCTGCAGTCAGCGGCTCTAGCGGCTTGCCCGGCGCTTTATTGATATAAATATACAGATAGCGAGATAAGGGGTAGCGGCCATCTTTGACATTCTCGGCGGTCGGCATGACATAATCCTGGCCGTTCGCCGACAGTGACAGAGGTTTAACACCACTGCTTCGAAAGCCAATGCTGGCGTAACCCATACTATTCAATGAGCCGGCGACAGCTTGCACAACAGAAGCTGACCCGGGTAATTCATTGATGTTATTTGAAAAATCACCATCACACAGTACCCGCTGCTTGAAAAAACCATAGGTTCCGGAGGCTGAGTTTCGGCTATAGCGTTGTATCGAACGCTCCGCCCAGCGCCCTTTCAGCCCAAGTTCGCCAAAACGTTGGATGCGATGGGATTCCCCGCAACGGCGATTTTGCGAAAATACAGCATCAAGCTGAGATAAGGTGAGTTTATCCAGTGGATTATCCTGATGGACAAAAACCACCAATGCATCTACTGCGACAGGGACAGCAAGTGGTGGATAGCCATAACGCTCAGTGAATGCGGTGATTTCAGCCGCTTTCATTGGCCGACTCATTGGGCCGAGTTGAGTTGCCCCTGCTGCCAGTGCCGCGGGAGCGGTAGAAGAACCTGCTGCCTGTATTTGCAAATTAACGCCGGGGTAATGATGATTGAAATCATCAGCCCATAAAGACATCAAGTTCGCTAAAGTGTCAGAACCGACACTGGAAAGATTACCCGACAAAGTCTCTGGCTTTGGTGCATCGACCACTGTGGCTGGCGTTACAGCGACAGGGAGTGCCAAGACGCCACAGCTAAACCCTAGCAAAGCATGCAACAGCGCCAGTTTTCCCCATCTCATCAGTTTGTTATCCATACAGTCTTAGGATTTGACTGCATTCTCGGTTAAAACCGTCGGAACAATCAACCGATTCGGTAAGGTAAAGATAAATCTCGTCCCCAAACCAATTTCACTCATGACATCCAAACGCGCATCGTGATGGCTCAACGCATGTTTCACAATGGCCAACCCCAAACCACTGCCACCGGTTTGCCTTGAGCGGGCTTTGTCCACCCGGTAGAAGCGCTCAGTAAGGCGCGGCACATGCTCAGGGCCAATACCCGGCCCGTTGTCGCTCACCTGAAATTGTGCGCCTTGAGGTGTTTGCTGCCAGCACACCTCAATCTTGGTGCCATCGGGCGTATGATTAACGGCATTATAAACCAGATTAGAAACCGCACTACGCAGTTGATCTTCGTTACCGAATACCTTCAATTGCTCATTAATTCGGAAGGTGATCTCATGACGCCCATTACTCAGTGCTTGCACTTCGTGTTGTAGCATTTTCAACATTCGCGGAATATCGACCTGTTCATTCATATCCACATTAGGTGCAGCTTCAATTCGCGATAGCGTCAATAATTGTTTTACCAGCCCATCCATTCGTTTGGTCTGTTCTTGCATCGTCCCTAGCGCTTTATCCCGTAATGGCCCGGCCAACTCTTGGTCGTGCATCATTTCCAGATATCCCTGCAATACCGTCAGAGGCGTGCGCAGCTCGTGGCTCACATTGGCAAAGAAATTACGCCGCGCCCCTTCTAACTGACGCATTTGGGTAACATCACGAGCCACCATAAGCAATTGCCCTTCTGAATAAGGCATGACACGGAACTCAACATAATAACCATTATTGAGTTGCAGGGTCAGCGGGCGGGAAAACTCTTGTTGCTGTAAATAGTGACTGAATTCGGGATAACGCAGCAAGTTGAGAATATGTTGGCCATTATCCTCCGGCCAGCGAAACCCGAGCAATTGCTGAGCCAAACCATTACACCAAAAAATATTGCCATCAATGGTTGTCATCACCACCGCATCGGGTAAAGACTCAGCACCACTGCGGAACCGTTTGATAAGTAAAGCTAATTCACGACGCCGACGGCGGTTTCGCAGCTGCATCTGGTACAAGCCGTAAAATAAAGGCTCCCAACTCCAACGCCCAGAAGGTGGCGTCATGCTACGGTCTAACCACAACCAGTGAGATAATTTGAGTTGGTTATAAAAATTCCACACCAGCGCCGCAATAACCGAAACCAATAATAACCAAGGAAGGTACCCGATAAAGGCACCTAACAGTAATGCGGGCAGACAAAAAAGAGCCAGCTCTAAAGCCAGCGTTTTCCATGATAAACGTTCTAACACAACGAATTCTCCGGCACTGAAAACTCAGTAGCGCGTTGAGAAACGGTATCCGGTTCCCCGGACAGTTTGTACCATTCTGTCATGGCCATCAATTTCCAGCGCCTTACGTAGCCGACGAATATGCACATCAACGGTGCGATCTTCTACATAAACGTTAGTGCCCCAAACATAATTAAGCAACTGTTCACGGCTGTAAACGCGCTCTGGATGAGTCATGAAAAAGTGCAATAATTTAAATTCGGTCGGCCCCATATCCAACGCTTGCTCATTGGCCATAACCCGATGTGAGGAGGGGTCAAGGCTCAGCCCTTGCATTTCAATCACTTCTTCAACCGCCATTGGCGATATCCGGCGCATAACCGCTTTGATGCGCGCCACCAGCTCTTTGGGGGAAAAGGGCTTGGTAATGTAGTCATCAGCACCCACTTCCAAACCGCGTACTCTGTCTTCTTCTTCGCCGCGGGCTGTCAGCATCATCACCGGAATATCTCGAGTCAGCGCTTCACGTTTCATATGTTTAATAAACTGAATACCCGAGCCGCCAGGTAACATCCAGTCTAACAACACTAAATCAGGGAAAGGCTCTGATAAACGCGTGACGGCGCTGTCATAATCCTCAGCTTCTAACGGTTGGTAGCCATTCTGTTCCAACACAAAGCACACCATCTCGCGGATGGGGGCTTCATCTTCAACTACCAGTATGCGTCTTGCCATCATTAACCCTGCCAGTAAGTTAGTGGTCACTATTTGATTTCGGAAGCCATTATGCGTCAGTTTTGTGACATTTTTATGAAAAACATCGCGCTCTTGTAAGCAATAAGCATAGTGATAAATTTCATGATAAATACAAAATGCAGCACTCAAATTTGCGAAGCGTCTCGGAGATTTTCCTCACCGCCTTTTTTTAGCCGCGACATCCAGCAGACAGCGTTTATAATCAGCGCCATTATCTTTAAAGGCGACCGGCCCTAGCGGGAGATTTATGCGCATTATTCATACCTCTGACTGGCATTTGGGCCAGCATTTCTTTACCAAAAGCCGTGCCGCTGAACATCAGGCATTTCTGCACTGGCTCATAGAACAGATCAAAGAAAATCAGGTAGATGCGCTGATTGTCGCTGGTGATATTTTTGATACCGGCTCACCACCCAGCTATGCACGTGAGCTATATAACCGTTTCGTGGTCGAACTGCAACCGACGAACTGCCAGTTGGTTGTTCTGGGGGGCAATCATGATTCAGTATCAACGCTGAATGAATCTCGCGGCTTGCTTTCTTATTTGAATACCACAGTCATTTCCTGCGCCAGTAGCAATCTGGATCAACAGGTTATTATTTTGAAAGACCGCCAAAATCAGCCTGCGGCGCTACTGTGCGCGATTCCCTTTTTACGTCCACGCGATTTAGTCACCAGTCAGGCAGGTGAATCCGGTGGACAAAAGCAGCTGGCGTTGCAGGAAGCCATTGCTGCCCACTATCAGGCGCTCTATCAGCGAGCCGTCGAGCTGCGTACCGGGTTATGCCTGCCCTTGCCGATTATTGCTACCGGGCATTTAACAACGGTGGGTGTCACCACCTCAGACTCGGTTCGTGATATTTACATCGGCACATTAGATGCTTTCCCGGCCCACGCTTTCCCCCCGGCAGATTATATTGCTCTGGGCCATATTCACCGTGCTCAGCAAGTAGCAAAAACCGAACATATCCGTTATAGCGGCTCGCCAATTGCCCTGAGTTTTGATGAGTTGAGCAAAGAGAAAAGTGTTTATCTGGTGGAGTTTGCCCAGCAGACATTAGCCTCAGTGACCCCAATCTTCATCCCACAATTTCAGCCAATGCAATTAATCAAAGGCGACTTAGCGCAAATTGAGCAACAGTTGACTAAATTTTCCGACCACCAGGGGTTACCGGTGTGGCTGGATATCGAAGTTGCCACACAAGACTATCTCACTGATATTCAAAGGCGAATTCAAGCTTTAGCCGCTGAACTCCCCGTTGAGGTAGTGCTCTTGCGCCGCAGCAAAGAGCAGCGTAATAACAGTATTGCGCGGCAGGAAAAGGAAACACTCAATGAACTGAGTGTCACTGATGTATTTGAACGCCGGCTGGCGCTTGAGGCGGGTTTAGCCGAACCCCGTCAAGAGCGTATGCGCCAAATGTTTAATCAGGTGATTGAAGACATCGCGCAAGGTAAAGATGCCGCAGAGGAGCAATCTGCATGAGAATTTTAAGTCTGCGTCTGAAAAACATCAATTCTCTACAGGGTGAATGGAAAATAGACTTCACCGCTGAACCTTTTGCCAGCAACGGTTTATTCGCTATCACCGGCCCGACAGGAGCCGGTAAAACCACTCTACTCGATGCCATTTGTCTCGCGTTATACCACCAGACCCCGCGTTTGAATGTCACCCCCAGCCAAAACGAACTGATGACTCGTCACACGGCAGAGTCGCTGGCTGAAGTGGAGTTTGAGGTAAAAGGCACCCGTTATCGTGCATTCTGGAGCCAACGGCGCGCTAAAAATAGCCCGGAAGGGAATCTGCAAGCACCTAAAGTTGAGCTGGCGTTATGTGAAAACGGTAAAATTCTGGCCGATAAAGTGCGTGATAAGCTTGATATGGTTGCCGAAATCACCGGGCTGGATTTTGGCCGTTTTACCAAATCGATGATGCTGTCACAGGGGCAATTTGCTGCATTTCTCAATGCTGATGCCAATGATCGCGCGGAATTATTGGAAGAGTTAACCGGCACGGACATCTATGGTCGGCTGTCTGAACATGTATTTGAGCAACATAAGCAAGCCAAGATCGCACTGGATGCATTGCATCAACGCGCCAGCGGTATTGAACTGCTAAATGAAGAGCAGCGTGCAGATCTGGCGCAACAATTAGATGTACTCGGTGAACAAGAAAAGCAGCTTGCTTCAGAACAACGGGTAAATCAAAAGCAAATAAATTGGCTCACCGGATGGCAGCAGCAGCAAAGAAATGTGTTGGAATATCAACAGCAGCAGAAAATCATTGAGCAAGAATATCTGCAAGCACAACCCGAACTGCAACGTCTGGCCCGTAGTGAACCAGCAGAAAAGTTGCGCCCCCTATTACGCGATTGTTCCCGTAGCCTACAGGATTTGCAGCAGATACAACTGCGCATCACCACACTGACGCAGCAGCAGCAACAACTTCAGACACAACTCACCCCCCTGGCTCAAGCTTTGGAACAAACTAATCTTGCTCGACTGCAACACACGGCTAATCAGCATGAGCAAGAAACACTGATTGAACAAAAAGTCGTTCCGCTGGATAACCTTATTACTCAGCAGCAGCACTCATTAATACTGCTTGGTACACAATTGGAACAGTTGCGCCGTAAAGAACAGCAAGATAAACAACAAATTGAACTGAACGAACAACAACTAAAGCAAACTCACCAACGTCTACAACAACTGACTGAGTACACTCAGCAGTATGCCCACCATCAACACTGGGAAAAAAGTCTGCCTTTGTGGCGTGAACAGTTCCGTCAATTACAAGTACAGCAGCAACAATCAATTGAAAGTGAGCAGCAGTTACAGCAACAGGTCACGTTACTCGCTAATTTACAACAGCAAATTGACACACTGAATGAACAAGATAAACAGCAACAAGCTGCATTAGTACAAGCCCACTCGCAGACCGGTGGTATTCAGCAACAATTGTCAGCACTTGAGCAACAACAGCCCTCAGCGCAGTTACGCCAACAACTCATCGAGCGCCAACAATTGCGGCCGGTGCGACAGCAATTAGCGGCATTATCGCCATTGGCTCAGCAAGTTCAGGCGTTACATGATAAACAGCAACAGCAATTTGTTGCCCAGCAGCAGCAACTGCAATTACTCGAACAGCAGTTGGCAGAAAAACGTCAGTCATATAAACAACAAAAACAGCATCTGACGACGCTAGAGACGTTGTTTGAACGCGAAAAACAAATCGTCCGATTAGAGTCTGAAAGAGCCAAACTGCAACCGAGAGAAAAATGTCCGTTATGTGGGGCATTAGATCACCCAGCCATTACTGAGTATCAGGCGGTAAAACCCTCAGAAACCGCTGTGCGTGTAGAAGAACTGCGACTTCAGGTTGAACAACTTTTCACTGCAGGAACAGAATTACGCACTCAGGTCGCAAGCATGCAGCAACAACAACTGCATCTGGAGCAAGAATTACAGCACAGTAATCAGCAATTGGCGGATTACCAACAACAGTGGCAAACACTGACCCAGCCATTGGAGCTGACATTTGCTTTAAATGAACCTGCGGCCTTAACAATCTGGCTGGAACAACAAGAACAGTCAGAGCTAGCCTGTCAGCTAAAACTGGCGGAATATGAACAGTTAAATCAGCAATATCAACAAGCCAAAGATATTCTGGCCCAAGCGGAACAACAGCAGCAAAAACATCAGCAGCAATTAGCCTTAATCGGTCAGCGACAACAAGATGCCCAGCAGTCCCATCAAAAATTGCTAGCACAACATCAGCAGCAGCACGCTGAATGGACAAAAATGCGTCAAGAGTTTAGCCATGCCCTGGCTGAGTTATCGCTATCCATGCCGGAAGCAGGTCAACAACAGCACTGGCTGGCTCTGCGGGAAGAGGAACATCAGCGCTGGAACCAGTATCAGCAGGAACAACAGCAGTTGGCGCTGGGGCAAAAAGCACTGGAAACGCAGATTGAAAATGAACGTCGCCACTGGCAAGAATGCATTGATCAGCTGTCTATAATCACACAACAGTATCAACAGGCCGAAACGCTATTACAGCAACAAAAGCAACAACGCCAAGTGCTGTTTGGTGACCGCAGTGTGGTTGAAGCCCGCCAGTTATTGCGTCAACAGCAGCAGCAAGCAGAGCTCGCTCAACAAAATGCAGCGCAAGCGCTACAACAGGCACAATCTCAACTTAACGTACTCTCCGGCGAGCTCGCGGGGCTAGAACAACAGCAGAATCAAAGTCAACAACGAGCCACCGCTGCCCAAGCTGAATTACAACAAGCACTGACAAGCAGTGAATTCGATGATGAGGCGGCTTTAACTGCCGCACTGCTGAGTGAGGAGGAAAGGCAGCGTTTGCAGCAATTGCAACAGCAACTGAGTGAGCGCCAACAACAGGCCAATATCCGTCAACAACAAGCCAGTGAAGCATTGGCTCAACTGATACAGTCTTGCCCTGATGGCGTCGGGCAAACATCTGAGTTGGCGCTATTACAGCAGCAATCAGAACAATTACTGGCTCAACTGAAAGCCAATACCTTACGGCAAGGTGAATTACGCAATCAGCTAGAAAGCGACATAATTCGCCGTCGCAACCAACATGCACTGTTTGAGCAAATTGAACGTAGCCAGCAACAATATGATGACTGGAGCTATCTCAATCACTTAATTGGCTCTAAAGAAGGTGATAAATTCCGCAAGTTTGCCCAAGGTCTGACACTCGATCATTTGGTCTATCTGGCAAATAACCAACTCAGCCGCCTACACGGGCGCTATCAATTACAGCGTAAAGCCAGTGACGCGCTGGAACTACAAGTGGTCGATACCTGGCAAGCGGATGCTATCCGTGATACCCGCACCTTGTCAGGGGGAGAAAGCTTTCTGGTAAGCTTAGCTCTGGCTTTAGCGCTATCAGATCTGGTCAGCCATAAAACCAGTATTGATTCACTGTTCCTCGATGAAGGCTTTGGCACCTTGGATGCGGAGACACTGGATACAGCACTGGATGCCCTTGATAGTCTGAATGCATCGGGTAAAACCATTGGTGTTATTAGCCATGTCGAGGCGATGAAAGACAGAATCCCAGTGCAAATTAAAGTGAAAAAAGTCAACGGATTGGGTGTTAGTCGCTTAGATAACATCTTCCGAGTCAATCAAGAGTGAGCATTTAGTCAGACTGCTGACAAATCTCGGCAACTCAAACTTGCAAGGTGAGGGCAGGTAGAAGAGTAAAGCGTCCGCGCCAAAGATGGCGCGGTTCGAGCCGTCAAGGACGAAGGGCAGGCCACAACCAAGCGGCCCCGCGCACCCCACTAGAATCCCCATGTACAGCTTTACGAACAGGGGTTTCGCACTCGCCGCCAAATACCCAAGGGCTAATTAACACAGGCAATGTTTTATACAGACGATCGACATTACTCATCCCGCCACCTAACACCACAACATCAGGGTCAAACAGGTTGATAACATGGGCTAATGACTTGGCCAAGCGGCGCTCGTAATTGACCATCACCTGCTCAGCCAACACATCACCTTGTTCAACTAACGCCATAATCTCATGGCCCTTAAGTGGCTGGCCACTCAGACGAAAATAATCCGTCGCAAAGCCCGTTCCTGAGACAAAGGTCTCAATACAGCCTGGTTTTCCGCAATAACAAGCTACTTCCTGCTGATACTGCCGCTCTTCGTCATCCTGCCACGGCAATGGATTATGCCCCCACTCACCGGAAATACCATTGCCACCCGCATGCACACGCCCATCAATGGCAATACCAGAACCACACCCAGTACCAATAATGACCGCAAATACCAGGTGTTTTCCAGCGCCCGCACCATCCGTGGCCTCAGATACCGCTAGACAGTTAGCATCATTCGCCAAACGCACCGGGCGCGAGAGTCGTGTTGACAGGTCCTTATCCAGCACTTGTCCATTCAGCCAGACTGAATTGGCATTTTTTACCTTGCCGGTAAAAGGAGAGAGAGTGCCCGGAATACCCACGCCAACACTGCCCTGCTCCCCGGCGGCCTCTTCAGCGTCAGCGACTAATCCCGCAATTGCCTGCAAGGTTTTTTGATAATCATGGCGTGGGGTGTCGACCCTTTTACGGAAAAGCTCCAGCCCATCATTTGCTAAAGCAATAACTTCTATTTTGGTACCACCCAGAT
>NZ_JBLWEX010000068.1:0-9430 GCF_048323875.1 Yersinia sp. LJYL362 | reverse complement strand
CCTTTTTGACGATTGCATCTATCACTTTGACCAATAACAGACTTGAATGGCAGTCACTGCTGCCGAACACAACGCCATATGAAGCGTTATTTGCTACTGCCTCCCAGTTGGAGCCTGTTTCTTTCGCGGCGATTCAACCCCGGCTTGAAAATGGAATGACATTATTTTGTCATCCACAATCATTGCCGCGTTTTATGTTGATCAAAGCACAGGAAAGTACTGAGTATCTGGCATTGATCGCTCAAGCTGTTAAAGAGCTCCAGCCTGAGGCCTCAGCCTTGTTTGGCGGAGACTACCTTGTGCATGGGCATCAGGTCAGCTGGCAACCCGCTCAACACGGTGACGAGCCATTTGCGGCGATTTCACGCTGTCTCTATCAGGAATGGGTAGAACCAGAACAGCTGTTTGGCTGCGTTAGATGGCATAAAGATCAAATCAGTCTCCAACCTGGCTTGGTTCATCAAGCTAATGGCGGTGTCTTGATCTTGTCAGTGCGATCATTACAGGCTCAGCCATTGATGTGGCTACGCCTGAAGCAAATGATCGTTCAGCAGCGCTTCGACTGGCTGTCTCCTGATGAAACTCGCCCTCTACCGGTACATATCCCATCAATGCCACTAGATCTGCGGTTGATTCTGGTCGGCGATCGTCTTGGTCTGGGTGATTTCCATGATATGGAGCCTGAGCTTGGCGAATTGGCTATTTACGGTGAATTCGAAGTTGAACTGCCGCTGGTCGATATTGATGGCATGACGCTGTGGTGCGGCTATATCAATGCGCTGTTGCAGCAAAAGCAGTTGCCTCCGTTATCCGCCGACGCCTGGCCAGTGCTATTCCGCCAGGCTGTGCGTTACAGCGGTGACCAAGGGAGCCTACCTTTATGCCCGCAATGGCTCACTCGCCAGTTAGCAGAAGCTGCACTCTATGCCGAAGAGGATACAATTACGGCCAATGCGCTTGAAGTTGCGCTAAATGCCCGTGACTGGCGTAATAGCTATCTTGCTGAACGGATGCAAGATGAAATTGAGCTGGGGCAAATTCTGGTAGAGACCGAAGGCCAGGTTGTCGGCCAGATTAATGGCCTGTCAGTATTGGAATACCCGGGTCACCCCTACGCCTTTGGTGAACCCGCACGTATCAGCTGCGTTGTTCATTTAGGCGATGGTGAGTTTGTTGACGTAGAACGCAAAGCTGAATTAGGCGGTAACATTCATGCTAAAGGCATGATGATTATGCAAGCTTTCCTGATTTCAGAACTGGAACTTGATCAGCCGCTGCCTTTCTCGGCCTCCATTGTTTTTGAACAATCCTATGGCGAGGTTGATGGCGACAGTGCATCGCTGGCAGAGCTTTGCGCCCTGATCAGTGCACTTTCACAGCAGCCAATCAATCAACAAATCGCTGTGACAGGTTCAGTTGACCAATTTGGTAACGTACAGCCTATTGGCGGTGTGAATGAAAAGATCGAAGGCTTCTTCGAAGCATGCCAACGTCGTGGGCTTACGGGCAATCAGGGGGTTATTTTACCGACCACGAATGTCCGCCATTTATGTTTGAATCAAGCAGTGGTTGAGGCTGTTCAGAATAGTCAGTTCCATTTATGGGCAGTAGATACCGCAGCTGAAGCATTGCCATTATTAACGGGCGTGGTTTATGCCGATGAGCAGCATCCTAGCTTATTAGGTATAATTCAAGAGCGAATCTCACAAGTAAATCCGCAGGACAGACGCCGGTGGCCATGGCCATTACGCTGGCTCAACTGGTTCAACCAGGGCTGATCGGACTTGCTCAGCGTACAGCTGTACGCTATTCTGCGCACTTCATCAAAATAAGGCTTACTGAGAACATGGTAGATAAACGCGAATCCTATACAAAAGAAGACCTTGAAGCATCAGGCCGTGGCGAACTGTTTGGCGCTGGCGGGCCACCATTGCCAGCAGGCAATATGTTAATGATGGACCGTGTCGTTAAAATGACCGAAGACGGCGGTACCTATGGCAAAGGTTATGTGGAAGCGGAACTGGATATCAATCCGGATCTATGGTTCTTCGGTTGCCACTTTATTGGCGATCCGGTAATGCCTGGCTGCCTGGGCCTTGATGCCATGTGGCAGTTAGTTGGTTTCTATCTTGGCTGGTTGGGTGGCGAAGGCAAAGGCCGCGCGCTCGGCGTCGGTGAAGTGAAATTCACCGGGCAAATTCTACCAGATGCCAAGAAAGTGACATACCGTATTAACTTTAAACGTATTATTATGCGTAAATTGATTATGGGTGTGGCTGACGGTGAAGTGCTGGTAGATGGCAAAGTGATTTATACCGCCACCGACTTAAAAGTAGGCCTGTTTAAAGACACCAACGCCTTCTAGTAGGTAGACTCGTTTTCCGGTGCAGGGGCAGTTAACGCCCCTGCACCATAATTATAATGCCAATGGCATTTTTTTTAACATTAGTGACTACAATAAATGTAGTCACTAAATCACATTTAATGTTGGCGCAGCTTCCTACGCCCGCACCCGAGGAATGGTATGCAAAGAACTCGTTTTCAAGATATGCCCTGCCCGGTGGCTCGTTCTCTTGAACGGGTAGGAGAATGGTGGAGCATCTTGATCATTCGTGATGCTTTTCAGGGGCTTACTCGGTTTGATGAGTTTCAGCAAAGTTTGCAGCTTTCGCCCACGATCCTCACCCGGCGTCTCAAGTATTTGGTGGAAAGCGGTATTCTTGAGAAAAAGCTCTATCATTCTCGCCCCATTCGCTATGAATACTTATTGACTGAACGCGGTAATGATTTCTTTCCTGTAGTTGCAGCCCTATTTCACTGGGGTAATCAACATTTTGCGCCAGACGGCCCCGCCGTTATTCTCACCGATCGCCGTACCGGTACTCCGGTCGATCCCATTTTGTTGGACGATACCACTCGGCAACCTATTCGCGCAGAAGATGTCACCATCGCGGCAGGCTCGGTCAAGAGCGATATAATTAATAAACGGTTGGCATTGATGCATGAGAAAGATGTAGCCAATGTCAGGTATTCCCCCCATTCAATTGAGTCTCAAAAGGTAAAATAATGAACATGCGCCGTGTAGTAATTACAGGAATGGGTGTGGTTTCCCCATTAGGCTGCGGTATCGGTATCGTATGGCAACGCCTGCTCGCCGGGCAGTCGGGTATCCGTGTTCTGCCAGATGAAATTGTCGGTGATTTGCCGGCAAAAATTGGTGGGCAAGTGCCCACGATTGCAGACGATCCCGAAGCAGGCTTTGATCCTGATAAAGCTGTTGCGCCAAAAGATCAAAAGAAAATGGATCGCTTTATTGAATTTTCCATGGCCGCTGCAGATGAAGCCATTGCCCATGCGGGCTGGCAAGCCGATAATGCCGAGAAACAAGAACGCACCGCGACCATTATTGGCTCAGGTATTGGTGGCTTCCCATCTATTGCAAATGCGGTGCGCATCACGGAGAGCCGTGGGCCAAAACGGCTGTCACCTTTTACTGTGCCCTCATTTTTGGTGAATTTGGCCGCAGGTCACGTTTCGATAAGACATCATTTCAAAGGGCCGATTGGTGCGCCAGTGACCGCTTGTGCCGCCGGTGTTCAGGCCATCGGCGATGCGGTTCGTCTTATCCGCAATGATGAAGCTGATGTGGCGCTATGTGGCGGTGCGGAAGCTGCAATCGATACAGTCAGCCTCGGAGGCTTTGCGGCTGCGCGCGCATTATCAACCGGTTTTAATGATGCCCCTGAAAAAGCGTCTCGCCCATTCGACAGTGCCCGTGATGGGTTTGTGATGGGTGAAGGTGCTGGCTTACTGGTTATTGAAGAACTGGAGCATGCTTTGGCGCGGGGCGCAAAACCCTTAGCCGAGATTGTCGGCTACGGTACCAGTGCCGATGCATATCATATGACCTCCGGTGCCGAAGACGGTGATGGAGCATACCGTGCTATGAAGATTGCGTTGCGCCAGGCGGGTATTACCCCCGCTCAGGTTCAGCATCTCAATGCTCATGCAACCTCTACACCAGTCGGTGATCTGGGTGAAATTAATGCCATTAAGCACTTGTTTGGCGAGAGAGATACGTTAGCAGTTACATCAACCAAGTCAGCCACTGGCCACTTGCTGGGTGCTGCTGGCGGATTAGAAACGATTTTCACCGTGCTGGCATTGCGAGATCAAATGGTACCCGCAACATTGAATCTGGAAAATCTGGACCCAGCCGCCACGGGGCTGAATGTGATAGCAGGTCAAGCACAGCCACACGAAATGACCTACGCACTGTCGAATGGTTTTGGTTTTGGTGGGGTGAATGCAAGTATCTTATTAAAATGTTGGGTTGATTAAAGTAACCAATAACCTCCGCATAATGCGGAGGTTATCCCTTAGTCTGACAGAGAGCCGCTTAAGCGGTCACAGCCCTGTCCTCCATGGCTTGTCGCCAACCTCCTAACCAATGCGATCTGGCGTCCAAAGCTTGATAGGGGCAAATTTCCCTTGAACGCCCTGAAATACCTGCTTGATAACCACGTGACAACGCCCTTTCCAGGCGATCTCTTTTCTGTCTCTTCATGCCTCGTTTCCCTCATCTTTCGGTCTGGTGGAAAGAAAACAGTGACTACTTTATATCCAGTCACAATTAAGTGATAGACCTTAGGAAACAGAAAAGCAATGCGCAAAATTCACGCCAATGTCATATTTGTGATCTAGGCACGCTGAATTTGCTAAGTGATTGATTTGGGATAAATGCATTTAACTTATTGATATATAATAAAAATCCTCTTTCACGATAAATTTGTGATTATCGATGAAAGAGGATTAGACTAATTTGGAACAAAATATGACTTAAATCACCGCAACTGGGCAGCTATCGACTTGGCTTCCTGCTGCCAACCCTCCGCCAAAGTGCGAATCAGTGCATCATAACCATCTTCGCCCTGTTTAAGCTCTAAATCGAACGGCTGTTTAATCAGTTGCCCCTGGCGTTTGAGTATCCAAACACCACGGATGATAGCTCGCCCATCATAGCGGCCATGGAACCCGGTGACAGTGACATTCAGGACATCCTGTGAGCTATCGAGTGGTTGTGAGGAGACCAGCCAGCCCGGCAGCGCATTACTCAGATTAGTGACCAAGGTTTGCTGCAACTGTTGATCCAATGGGCTTGCCCAGAGGTTGTTGCTGGCAATCACGTATTGCACATCGTTGGTTTGATAGACCACACCAGCCGCCGCCAGATAATCAGCCACGCCAACATGTTCAACCCACAATTGCCGTGATGCAACACTACTTGTCGCGCCAGTAGGCGTACTGAGTGCGGGCAACTGATAGTACGTTTTGCTGGGTGTGCTGCTGCAAGCACTGAGTAACAGCGCTGCGATAACTGCCATCCATTTCATCATTTTTTGGCCTTCTTAGGCTGAGGGTCCTGACTTCCTGTCGCTTCAAATACCAGCGCGTTGCTCTTTTCATTCAGCGTCCGCAACACCGGCTGTAATTCACGCAACACCTGATCTAACCGCTGCATATCACCCACCATTTTGTTGTAGGCCGGTGAACCAGGCTGGAAACCTTTCATACTACGATTCAATTCATTCAAGGTTTTTTGCAGATCTTTCGGTAAATCCTGCATTGCCGGGCTGGCAGTGAGTGCCGTCAGTGATTCCAGAGTTTTCTGGGTTTCACGCATGGTTTTCTGACTTTCAACCAGTGTTTTGGTGACTTCTGTGACCATTGGGTCTAGCGGTAGACTATTGATTTTATCCAACGTCTGCATCACTTTTTGCTGAATCTGCGCTAAACCACCACTGACGGTTGGCAGCAATGGATAGCCCGCGACTTCCAGTGGCCCTTTCCACGGTTTGGCGTCTGGGTAAAAGTCCAGATCGACAAACAGTGCGCCGGTCAACAGGTTGCCTGATTTCAAGGATGCGCGCAGACCACGTTCTTTGGCCGTTTTCAAAACTTGTTCAAAATTAGCATCCGGGCCTAAGTCCTCGCGAAAACGACCTGGTTCAATGCGAATTAATACCGGAATACGGAAATCATTATCAACGCGCTGTCTCATCCCTTCAGCAAAGAAAGGAACATCCCCGACAGTCCCGATACGGATGCCTCGGAATTCAACCGGTGCTCCGGCCTGTAAACCGCGCACGGAATCGGAGAAGAACAGCAAGAAATCTTCATGTTCGGTGTACAGCGAATTTTGGATGCTACTGCGGTTATCAAACAGTTTAAATTCAGCTCTAGCCTGGGTAATTGGCTTACCCGGCTCTAAACCATCTGGAACATCAAAACTGACGCCGCCACTGAATAAGGTCGCTAAAGAGGCCATTTCGACGCGCATCCCTTGGGAAGAAAGGTCTACCGCTACCCCACTGTCTTTCCAAAAACGCACATTGCTGGTGACCAGGCTGTCATAAGGTGCCCCAATGAATAGCTGATAACGCATCAGACGTAATTGCGCATCAAAAGCACTGGTTTCCACCGAACCTACACGATAACCACGGAATAGCACCGGATCGCCCGCATTCAATTGCCCGGCTTGCTCACTGTCAAGCATGATACGCAGCCCCTTGGCATCCGGCGCAGCAAGAGGTGGGGAATCCAATAAAGTAAACTCATTGGGTGGCTTACCTTTGCCGCCAGGTTGCAGTTCAATGTAAGCCCCTGAAAGCAGTGTTCCCAGGCCGGAAACACCTTCACGACCAATCTGCGGCTTAACCACCCAGAAAACAGTATCGCTGTGTAGCAACGTATTCATGCCGGAATTCAGCCGTGCCTTCACGATAACATGGTTGAGATCTTCACTTAGCGTGACCTGCTCAACGATGCCGACATCAACACTGCGGCTTTTTATTTTGGTTTTACCCGCTTCAATACCTTCAGCACTCAACGTGGTCATAACCACCTGTGGCCCCTGATGGCTAAAGTGATAAAACAGTATCCATGCGCCAATCAGCGCAGTGACAATCGGGATGATCCACACCGGGGACCACCGCTTGATTTTTTCTATTTCTGCCACACCTTGGCTGGGATTATTGTCCGTCACCTTGCGGCTCCTTTTGGGTTGTTTCACTTATCCGATCCCAGGTTAAACGGGGATCGAAGGTTAATGCAGCAAACATGGTCAGGATAACCACCATGGCAAATAGCAGTGCACCAATCGCCGGATAGATACTCATCAGTTGCCCGATACGCACCAGTGACGACAGCACCGCGATAACAAAGACATCAATCATTGACCAGCGGCCAACGAACTCCACTATTTCATAAATAAAATGCATCCGTTCAGTGTCGGTATTACCTTTGCCCTTTGCATCCCAACATAACCAGCCGATCGCCAACATTTTTAATGATGGCACCATAATGCTGGCAATAAAAATCACCATTGCCACTGGGTAAGAACCTTCGCTCCACAAGAAAATCACCCCGGCCATAATGGTGGAGTTCATCTGATTCCCCAAACTTTCAGTTATCATAATGGGCATCAGGTTGGCGGGGATATACAGCATGATTGACGTGACTAATAATGCCATTGTCCACTGGAGGCTATTGCGCCGGCGGATATAGCCATGAGTATGACAGCGCGGGCACTCCACTAACTCTTGTGGCAAAATGGCCGTACAGCACGCACAAGAGCGCAGCCCTTGGCGCAAACCGGTTCGGCCCGCTATCAATGGATGAGGTAACGCGGGTGCGGGAGCAATATCCTGCCACATCCAATGGCGGTCGACACATTGAAAAGCGCGCACCTGCAATAAACAGAATAAGCAATAAGGGACAAAACTGCTGCCAATGCCGATTTCGCCGTAAGCCATCAGCTTAACAAAACTGACCAGTACACCAGCGAGGAAAATCTCGACCATGCACCAGGTTTTAAATTGGAAGAGTGCTTTTGCAATCAGGGCTTTCCAACGGTGCGGCATACGCACTCGCAGACAAAGCAGAATAATGGCCACCATACAGAAAGCCGGAATCAACTGAACCAAAACCATAAATAACGTTGCCATGCTGGCATAGTCATCTGCCACCATCACTTTAGGTATTTGGATCAGGGTAATTTCGCTGGTAATCCCTGCCACGCGCATATTGACGAAGGGGAACATATTAGCCAGCAACAGCATAAAGAGTGCGCTGATAGCATAACCCACCGGGCGCTTACGTGGCTCATCCCACCGCGCAGTCAGTGTGGTTTTACAGCGCGGGCATACCGCTTTGGTGCCATAAGGCAAGGAGGGTAAAGCCACTGACATGTCGCACTGCCGGCACAGGATAACGT
This sequence comes from Yersinia sp. LJYL362, assembly GCF_048323875.1. NCBI lineage: Bacteria > Pseudomonadati > Pseudomonadota > Gammaproteobacteria > Enterobacterales > Yersiniaceae > Yersinia > Yersinia sp. LJYL362. The sequence continues at coordinate 1,155 of NZ_JBLWEX010000068.1, read as the reverse complement.
TCCCTGACTGCCCAGTGTGCTCGCCGTGCTCAGGCTGAATGACAGAACACAATATCGAATCCCTCACGGCTGGTCTGTATATCCCTTTATCTTTCAAAGTGCAGGTGTGTTGGCTGTTCTCATCACCCGAATCACTGACTTATGTAAGCTCATCGGGGTTCTCTTACTTGCCGCCTTCCTGCACCTTGAAATCTATTGGGTATATTAAGTGTCACATTATCACGATACTAATATAACAATAGGCATACTATCGTATAGCACATCATTTAATGGCACGGCGAAAAACCATTTAGCCGTTTTTCTGAGCTTCCAGCTCTTCCCAACGACTAAACGCCACCTCTAATGCTTGTTCAGCATCAGCTAATGCTTTCAAAACCTGTTGTGTTTCTTCATGTGGGCGAGAGAAGAAATCAGCATGACTGACTTCAGCCTGTAACCCATTGATTTCATTTTCAAGTTTTTCTAATTGCTGCGGTAACTGATCCAACTCACGTTGCAAGTTATAGCTCAGCTTGCCAGGGCGCTTTGCCGTAGCCGCCGTGCTTTTTGCCGGGGCAGCCGCTTTGGTTTCTTCGACTTTTGGTGCGACCTGACGAATAGGTTTCGCCTCAGCGCGCTGCTGATGAGCATCATAATATCCGCCGACGAAGCTGCTGATTTGACCATTGCCTTCAAAAATCCAGCATTCGGTTACCGAGTTATCAACAAATTGACGGTCATGGCTGACCAACAATACCGTGCCCTGATAGCTATCCACCATTTCTTCCAACAGCTCCAGTGTTTCCACATCCAGATCGTTGGTCGGTTCATCGAGGATCAGCAAGTTACTTGGCTTAAGGAATAATTTAGCCAATAACAGACGGTTACGCTCACCACCAGACAACGCTTTTACTGGGGTCATAGCGCGTTTTGGATGGAACAAGAAGTCTTGCAGATAGCCAAGAACATGGCGTGAACGGCCATTGACCATCACTTCCTGCTTACCTTCCGCCAGGTTATCCATCACCGTGCGCTCTGGATCAAGTTCGGCACGATGCTGGTCAAAATAGGCCACTTCCAGTTTGGTGCCGCAATGGACTTTACCGCTATCGGCTTTAAGCTGACCGAGCATCAGTTTCAGCAAGGTGGTTTTACCGCAACCATTCGGCCCCACCA
>NZ_JBLWEX010000067.1:0-9430 GCF_048323875.1 Yersinia sp. LJYL362 | reverse complement strand
GGCTAAGGTGACATCTAAAGCGGGGTAGGAGTAAGTAGCTGGAGCACCAACCCCTAAAAATTTTGCGATGCGGCGTAATAATTGGCCCATGCCTATATGCTTCTCTTTTAGCGTTTTCTGTATCCTAGACGCTAAAGGGCGCACAAGAAAGTGTTGTGCGCCCTTTGTTCATTGAGTACATCAGCCGTAATTACTGTTTGGGTTTAAAACGCAGTAAACGGTTAGCGTTACTGACCACGGTAATAGAGGACAGCGCCATAGCCGCACCCGCAACGACTGGGCTGAGTAATGTGCCGGTGAACGGGAATAGAATACCCGCCGCAATCGGAATCCCCAGCGCGTTGTAGAAAAATGCGCCCAGCAGATTTTGCTTCATATTGCGCAATGTTGCTTTGGAAAGCTCAACCGCATCCGCCACCCCGTGTAGGCTATGGCGCATCAAGGTAATAGCCGCCGTTTCAATCGCAATATCACTGCCGCCTCCCATGGCAATCCCCACATCGGCTTGCGCCAGTGCCGGCGCATCATTGATGCCATCACCAATCATGGCCACTTTATGCCCGGCGGCTTGCAATTGCTTGATAGCTTCAGCTTTGCCATCAGGCAGGACACCGGCGATCACCTGATCAATACCGGCTTCTTTGGCAATGGCATTGGCGGTAATGGGGTTATCACCGGTTAACATCACCAGGTTATATCCTCGCTGATGCAAACGTTGCAATGCGCTGATACTGTCACTGCGCAGTGGGTCGCGAATAGATAACAGTGCCGCAGGTTTGCCTTGTGCTGTCAGAATAACCGGAGTCGCACCACTTTCAGCTTGTTGCTGTATTAATGATTGCAGCTCTCGGGTATCAATCTGTTGTTCCTCCAGCAGGCGATTATTCCCCAGCAGCAGTGCAATACCATTAACTTCACCACTCACCCCCAAACCGCGTAATGTGCGAAATTGGTTGACTGTCGCCAGTGTCAGCCCCTCGGCGCGCTGCAAAATGGCGCGTGCCAGTGGGTGATTCGAGCCGGTTTCTAACGCGGCCGCCCATTCCAACGCTTGTTGCTCACTGACCCCATTAAAGGTATGAATGGCGACCACTTGCGGATGCCCTTCGGTCAGAGTACCGGTTTTGTCGAATACCAAGGTGTCGAGATTACTGGCCTGCTGCAACGCATCGGCATCACGTACTAATACCCCAAATTCAGCCGCCCGACCCACACCCGAGATGATTGACATCGGCGTGGCCAGCCCAAGCGCACAAGGGCAGGCGATAATCAGCACTGTCGTGGCGACCACCAGGGTATAGACCAATTGCGGTTGCGGGCCGAAGAAATACCAAATCAACCCAGCAATAACAGCAATGGCGACCACCGTTGGCACAAATACTGCGGAGATTCTATCCGCCAGCTTACCTATCTCTGGTTTACTGCTTTGGGCCTGACGTACCAGCTTAATGATTCGCGCTAATGTGGTTTGGCTGCCAATAGCATTGGCGCGAAACAGCACTGTACCATCCTGCACTTGTGTCCCGGCATGGACAACATCACCGGCGGACTTTTGTTGTGGGATGGGTTCGCCAGTCAACATGGCTTCATCCATCCAAACCTCGCCTTGTACAATCTCACCATCAACCGGCACGCGGTCACCGGTGGTCAAACGCAAGGTCATGCCCAGCTGCACGTCAGCCAACGGGATGACTGTCTCACCCTCATCGGTGACCCGCCGTGCCGTCGGCGGTGCCAAATCCAACAAGCGCTCCAGTGCATTGGAAGAACGCTGTCTGGCGCGTTGCTCCATAGCATGACCTAGGTTAATCAGGCCGATAATCATGGCACTGGCTTCATAATAAAGATGGCGGGCTTCCATCGGGAAGACATCCGGCCAGATATTCACCGTGATGGAGTAGATCCACGCCGCACCGGTACCTAGCGCTACCAGGGTATCCATGGTAGCACTACCATTTTTTAGGCTGACCCAGGCATTACGATAAAAATGCCCACCGGCAAATATCATCACCAGCAGGGTGATTATCCCAACAATCAGCCAAGGGGTTTGAGTTTCTGGGATTAGCGTCATGCTACCGCCAAATAACCCCCATCCCATCAATGGGATACCCAATAACAGGCCAAGTGCCGCTTGCCACTGAAAACGTTTCATACTGGCTTGCGACATTTGCTGCTGGCGCTCGCGTCGCTCCCCTTCATCTTCAATAATTTCAGCACCATAACCGGCATTCTTGACTGCTGCAATCAGTGCCTCATTGCTAGGGTGGCCGGTGACTAATGCACTGCGCTCAGCCAGATTGACTCGTGCGACCTCAACGCCTTCAACACTTTGCAGTGCGTTTTGTACTTTAGAGACACAACTGGCGCAGCTCATTCCGGTCAGTAGCAGCTGAACACTGTCATTGTCAGTAGGCTCTGTCGCTGGCTGATCGGATTGGCTGTTTTTAATGTCATTTTTTGCTGCCGGAATAATTGAAGAGGCCGCTGCCAGATATTCCGGCGAAGATGGGGCTGAGTGAGTCAGCGGCTCAGTTTTTGGGGATTGCGCCCCCAGCGGTGTGGCGTGATAGCCTGCTTGCTCCACGGCATCAATTAACGTTTGCACCTCAACTTTGCCATATACTTTGGCACTATCGAGTGATACATCTGCTGCAATCACACCGGGGACGGCTTCCAGCGCTTTACGCGTTGATTCGGTACAATGGCCACAACTCAAACCTGAGAGCTGTAATTCAACATCAGGCGTTTGAGCTTCTTCCGCCTGATAACCCGCTTGTTTAACCGTATCAATCAGTGTTGTGGTGTCGGCTTCACCCGTTACCTTGGCATAGTGAACATTCACTTCTGCATGATGAACATCTTCACGGCTTTCTAATGCCGTTTTTACGCGTTTGGCACAATTCATACAGGAGAGGCCGTGTAAGGCCAGCACTGTGGTTTGCAACATAGTTGACTCCTTATCGAGTAGGAACCTATCCATAAATTTGTCGGGATAAGTTTAGTCGGTATTCCTAGCCATATCCCTTATTTAGGGCAATAACGGACTTTGATCTGTTCAGGTTTTATACTCGTCATACTTCAAGCCGCATGTGCGTTGACTGCCTTCGTTCACCCCAGTCACTTACTCATGTAAGCTCGTGGGGATTAATGAGCCCCATCCTTGAGGCTCACCCTGCGGGCTAGCATAAATGCTGTTCAAATCGGTTCCCGACCGATTTGTTACTCAGTTGCCGCCTTCCTGCCACTCGAATTATTTAGGGTATGTTCTGCTTGACTGACATCCTTCCTTTCACTAATTATAGAGGTTAAACCTTCCAGCAAGGGGAAGGTCAAGGGGGAAGAATGAATATTAGCGATGTTGCAAAAAAAACCGGTTTAACCAGTAAGGCCATTCGTTTTTACGAAGAAAAGAAACTGGTGACACCGCCTATCCGCACAGATAATGGTTATCGTAGCTACAGCGCCAAACACATCGAAGAGTTAACACTGTTACGTCAGGCGCGGCAGGTCGGTTTTACATTAGATGAATGCCGTGAGTTACTGGCATTGTTTCATGACCCCGCTCGTCACAGCGCAGATGTGAAAGCTGCAACGTTGCAAAAGGTAGCGGAAATCGAGAAACATATTGATGATCTGAATCAGATGCGATTGCGCTTATTGGCTTTGGCAGACGAGTGCCCAGGGGATGATGGTGCAGATTGCCCGATTATCAATAATTTGGCGGGGTGTCGTCATGGGCGTGAAAAACAGGATGTTGGCTAATTTTTTGAAAGGCGCATTCAAATAAATACGCCTTTTTATCAATGCATTAGTGATGAATAGCCCTGACATGCAAGGTATTGCCTTCTACTAATATCACTTCAACTTCGGTGCCGCTACTCAGCTCATTAGCGCTATAAATACGCCAACTGCTATCACCCACTTTCATCCGGCCATAGCCATCAACGGTGGGTTCCGTCAGGGTAGCCCGCGTTCCCAGTAATTGATGATTACGTTGATTCAACATCGCGGGTTGTGGCTTGGTGCGCTTACTGAGCCAATACCACCACAAGATGGCTGACACGACTGTCAAAACAGCAAACAGTACGCCTTGCATCTCCCAGCTAAAGGGAAAAAGCCAGACCAGAATACCGACCACTACGGCAGCGACGCCGCTCCACAGCATATAACCACTGGCTCCTAGCATCTCGGCGGCCAGTAATAGCCCGCCAAGTGATAGCCAAAACCAGTTTGGATTTGCTGCAATTTCCTCCAGCATGGTTATTTACCCCGGCTGTTTTTACTCTCACCAATCAGCTCTGCAATACCACCGATAGCACCCATCAGGTTGCTAGCTTCCAGTGGCATCATAATGACTTTGCTATTATTGGCCGAACCAATGTGTTGTAAGGCGTCGGTATATTTCTGTGCCACGAAGTAGTTAATGGCTTGAATATCACCGGCAGCAATAGCTTCAGAAACCATTTTGGTTGCCTGAGCTTCCGCTTCAGCCGCTCGTTCACGGGCTTCGGCTTGCAAGAATGCGGACTGACGCTCGCCTTCAGCTTTCAGAATTTGTGATTGCTTCTCACCTTCAGCGCGCAAAATGGCCGCCTGACGAACCCCTTCGGCTTCCAGAATATCTGCACGCTTGGTACGTTCAGCCTTCATCTGGGCATTCATCGCAGAAATAAGTTCAGTCGGTGGGCGCACGTCACGGATTTCAATACGGGTAATTTTAATGCCCCATGGGTTGGTGGCTTCATCGACGATATGCAGCAGGCGGCTGTTGATGTTGTCGCGTTGTGACAACATTTCATCCAGCTCCATGGAACCCAAAACAGTACGGAAGTTGGTCATGGTCAGGTTGACGATAGCCAGTTCCAAATTGCTGACTTCATATGCGGCTTTCACCGGGTCAATAACCTGGATAAAGCAGACGGCATCAATTGCCACGTTGGCGTTATCGCGGGAAATGATTTCTTGGGATGGAATATCCAGAACCTGTTCCATCATATTGATTTTACGACCAATACGGTCCATGAATGGCACAACGATATTCAAGCCTGGCATCAGTGTTTTGGTATAACGGCCAAAACGTTCGACAGTCCATTGAAAACCTTGTGGGACGATTTTGATTGAGGAAAAGACCACAATCAGAGCTACAACGATAAGAACAGGGATAACCGTAAACATATTTAACTTCCTGTCAGCAATGATTTTTGTTTCTTAATATTACGTGACGGGGCGCTAAATGCCTAACGAAAGGCAGGTAAAAGCGTGTAAATGAGAGAAAGTCAGGCTGTAGCAGAATAAAACAGCGCGGGTTGGCCCCGCGCAGTAGCAAATAACGACAGCAAGAAAACGGCGAATGACCGCTACAAGTGCCGTTCAGTGCAGCAACGTTAGTATAACAAGGCGTACAGTTGACGGCGATGTTTGGCAGCCAGAGCATCACCGGTGCCTAATGCGGCCAGAATATCCATGAATGTCTTACGCGCCGTGCCATTCGCCGCAGCCAGGTCTTTCTTCAAATGACCCAGCAGCAATTCAAGTGCTTCTTCATTGCGGCCAACCTGATGTAATTGCAGCGCTAATTGCACCGCCAGTTCGACGTTATCCGGCTGCTCAGTCACTTGTTGTTGTAACAGCTGGATCTCGGGGGTGTCAGCGGCTTGTTTAAGCAACTCGATTTGTGCAATTAGCCCCTGATAACGGCTATCACGGTCTTGCAATGGGATAGTTGCCAATACGCTTTCAGCATCTTCACTGCGGTTTAGCTGAATTTGTGCTTCCGCCAGTTGCAGCGCAATGTCACTGGTTTGCGGATTATTGCTTTGTTGCATCAACTGCCAGGCGTCCTTCAGCAATGGCAATGCTTCCTGCATTTTACCCTCACTCATCAACTGTGCAGCTTCGGCAGCTTTCAGCTCTTCAGGTTTCGGTAACACTCGTTGCAGTAATTCACGGATAACTTCTTCTGGCTGTGGCCCTTGGAAGCCATCAACCGGCTGCCCGTCCTTAAAAAGATAAACAGCTGGAATGGAGCGCAAACCAAACTGTGACGCCACCATCTGTTGTGCATCACAATCGACCCGCGCCAGAATGAATTGACCTGCATATTCGGCGGCCAGTTTATCCAGCACTGGGGTGAGTTGCAGACAGTGCTGGCTACGCTCAGACCAAAAGTAGAACAGTACCGGCACAGCCATGGATTGTTCTAAAACCTGATGTAGGTTCGCTTCAGTAATATCAATCGTAGTAGGTGCTAGCATGAATTATTTCTCTCATCCGTTTTATACCCGTCATACTTCAAGCTGCATGTACGTTGGCTGCTTTCGTTACTCGGCCCGTCCATGGACCTCGCCTCTACGAGGCCGCTGCAAGCAGCGTTCAAATCTGCTCCCGGCAGACTTGTCACCCGAATCATTGACTGCCCGTCAACTCAGCGGGACTCGCTCACTTGCCACCTTCCTGCCACTCGAATTATATAGGGTATAGCAGTTAATTGGGGCAGATTATGTCGCTTCAACCTCAAGCTTACGAATTGCCACGCAGGACTTTATCTAACATTCGGCCCGGTAATATGCGGCGCAGTATCGTCAATGCATGGGCCACTAAGGTGACCGGATAACGCAATTGCGGGCGTGGGCTTTCCAGTGCATGACGCAATTTCGGTAAAATAGCCTCTGGTGGCAGTGTAAAACGTTTCGCAATACCGGGATTGTTCACCGGCTTATCAACCTGGGCCTGATTCACATTTTGTGTGAAATGAGTGCTTATTGGGCCGGGTTCAATCAAACTGACATGAATTCCGCTGTCATGCAGTTCCATTCGTAATGCATCTGACCAGGCTTCCAATGCATATTTACTGGCGGCATAGGCACCCCGGCCGGCAGTTGAAACCAGCCCCATCACTGAACTGGTTTGAATAATGCGCCCTTCACCATGAGGTAGCATGGCGGGCAGTAAAAGCTGCGTCAATTGGTGGGTGCCAAACAGATTGGTGGAAAATTGTTTTTCCAACTGCTGGCGTGAAATCGTCTGTAATGGGCCATACAGGCCAAAACCACCATTATTAAACAAGCCATACAAGCGCCCACCGGTCAGCGCAATAACCTGTGCTGCCGCGCGTTCGACACTGGCACTGTCATCCAAATCCAGTTCAATACCCTCCAGACCTAACTGTGTCATCCTGACGACATCGTCTGGCTTACGGCAGGCGGCGAGCACGCGATAGCCTCGGTTTTTCAAGTCTTGCGCTGCAACCAGGCCAATGCCGCTGGAACAACCGGTAATTAATACTGTTTTTTGCATAACTTTACCTGGTGAGTGGTTCTATTTGTTTGAACAAGTGTTATTACTGCTTACTAGTTACCAACGGTTTGAGTTGTTGCGCCATCCAATCTGCAATGAAAGGTTGCGCCTCGGCGTTAGGGTGTAAGCCGTCATCCTGCATCCACTCCGGCTTCACAGCAACCTGTTCCATAAAGAAAGGTACCAATGGAATGCCAAATTGCTGTGCCAGTTGTGGATACATCGCACTGAAGGCATCAGTATAACGGCGACCATAGTTAGGCGGAATGCGGATTTGCATCAATAAAGGTTGCGCTTTTGCTTCCAATATCTGATTGATAACCTGCGTAAGATCTCGTTGAATATCCTGCGGTGGGAAACCGCGCAGGCCGTCATTGGCACCTAATTCAATCAGTACCCAGCGGGGCTGATGTTGTTTCAGCAAGGCAGGCAGGCGGGCCAAGCCCTGTGCCGCTGTATCGCCACTGATACTGGCGTTAACCACCTTTGGCAGTGATGGGGTGGCTTGCCATGTTTTATCCAGCCGTGAAGGCCATGCTTCGGCAATGGGCAGACGGTAACCGGCGCTTAAACTGTCGCCGAGAATTAAAAGTGTATCGGTTGCGGCGGCACGCAAACTGAATAATCCCAACAGTAATAGGAAGGGAAGATGCCAGCGGAAAACGTTCTTGAAGTTCATCATCTTAATAAACACGTCGGTCAGGGTGAGCAACAGCTCTCCATCCTTACCGGAGTTGAGCTGGTTGTCAAACCCGCTCAAACAATTGCGCTGATTGGTGAGTCAGGTTCAGGTAAATCAACTTTGCTGGGCATTCTGGCGGGCCTTGATGATGGCAGCAGCGGTGAGGTGAGTTTACTCGGCCAGTCTTTGACTGCCATGGATGAAGAAGGGCGGGCACAACTGCGGGCAAAAAATGTCGGTTTTGTTTTCCAATCATTTATGTTGGTGCCGACACTGAATACATTGGAAAACGTCCAACTTCCGGCGCTGCTACGGGGTGAAAGTGAGCGCGAGAGTAAAGCGCATGCCATTGAGCTATTAAAGCTGGTGGGCCTTGATAAGCGCCTTCACCACCTGCCCGCCCAGCTTTCCGGCGGCGAGCAGCAACGGGTGGCGCTGGCTCGGGCCTTTAGTGGTCGGCCAAAAGTGTTATTTGCCGATGAGCCAACCGGCAATCTTGATAGGCACACCGGCGACAAGATAGCTGATTTGCTGTTCTCCCTTAACCGGGACTACGGCACCACATTGATTTTGGTCACTCACGATGTGCAACTGGCTGGCCGCTGCCAGCGCCGGTTGCGGCTCGAAGAGGGTCAATTGTGGGAGGAATCATGATTTGGCGCTGGTTTTGGCGTGAATGGCGCTCACCCTCACTGTTGATTGTCTGGCTGGCATTAACACTGGCGGTAGCTTGTGTGCTGGCGCTGGGCAGTATTAGTGACCGGATGGAACAAGGGCTGAGCCAACAGAGCCGGGATTTTCTGGCGGGCGACCGTGTGTTAAAAACGGCTCATCCGGTGCCGGAGCGCTGGCTACTGGAAGCAAAACAGCAGGGGCTGTCTATCAGTCGCCAACTTTCATTTATGACCATGACTTTTGCTGGTGATCGCCCACAACTGGCAGATGTAAAAGCCACAGATTTAGCTTATCCATTGTATGGCAAGCTGGAAACCTCACCGACACAAGTCAAACTTGAGCCAGGAACCGCGCTGGTGGCCCCGCGATTGCTGGCGCTGCTCGGCGTTAAAGTCGGCGACACATTGGAAGTTGGTGATACTTCGCTAAGAATCATTGGCGAAGTGCTGCAGGAACCTGATTCGGGTTTTAACCCCTTCCAAACCGCGCCGCGGATTCTAATCAATCTGGCGGATGTAGAGAAAACCGGGGCAATACAACCGGGTAGCCGTTTGAGCTATCACTATATGTTTGCAGGCCCAACGGAGGCTATCACTCAGTTTAGTGACTGGCTGACGCCGCAATTGAAACCGGATCAGCGCTGGTATGGCTTGCAAGAGTCGGGCGGTGCGCTGGGGAAATCCCTACAGCGCGCGCAGCAGTTCTTGCTGTTATCGGCGTTATTGACGTTATTGCTCTCCATTGCCGCTGTTGCCGTGGCGATGGGGCATTATTGCC
>NZ_JBLWEX010000066.1:0-9428 GCF_048323875.1 Yersinia sp. LJYL362 | reverse complement strand
AGCCTCAGCTACCCGACGTTGCCACACTGAAAGATGTCCGGCTGCAAACACCTATGTTGGTGTATAGCGCCGAAGGCGAATTGATCGCCCAATACGGTGAAAAGCGCCGTATCCCGTTGACATTAAAGCAAATTCCACCAGAAATGGTGCATGCGTTTATTGCGACGGAAGATAGCCGATTCTATGAGCATCACGGTGTGGACCCGGTGGGTATCCTACGTGCAGCTTCTATTGCTATGGTGTCGGGGCGCGCCTCTCAAGGGGCCAGTACCATCACTCAGCAGTTAGCGCGAAACTTTTTCTTAAGCCCGGAACGAACCTTGATGCGTAAAATCAAGGAAGCTTTTCTGGCGATTCGCATTGAACAGCTACTGACCAAAGATGAAATTCTTGAGTTGTATCTGAACAAGATTTATCTGGGTTATCGCGCTTACGGTGTCGGTGCAGCGGCGCAGGTCTATTTTGGTAAAGAAATCAACGAGTTAACCCTTAGCCAGATGGCGATGATTGCTGGTTTGCCAAAAGCGCCATCAACTTTCAACCCGCTTTACTCACATGACCGCGCTGTTGCACGTCGTAATGTGGTGCTGTCGCGTATGTTGGATGAAAAGTACATCACCCAAGCACAGTATGATCAGGCTCGCAGTGAAGAGTTGGTTGCCAACTACCATGCGCCGCAAATTGCTTTCTCAGCACCCTATCTGTCCGAAATGGTGCGGCAGGAAATGATTAAGCGCTATGGCGAAAACGCCTATACCGACGGCTATCAGGTCTATACCACCATCACCAAAAAGCTTCAGCTCGCGGCGGTGGATTCCTTACGCGCCAATGTGTTGGCTTATGACATGCGCCACGGCTATCGTGGCCCATCCAATGTGTTATGGAAGGTGGGCGAAAGCGCGTGGAGCCGTGAGCAAATTATTGATTCACTGAAAACACTGCCAGTCTATGGCCCACTGTTGCCTGCGGTTATCACTGAGGCAAATGCGGAACAGGCAGTGGCCATGTTGGCTGATGGTAGCAGCGTGACATTACCGATGGCCGGTATGCGTTGGGCGCGCCCGTATAAATCTGACAATGCTCAGGGGCCGACACCTAAAAAGGTCACCGATGTTGTTCAGCCGGGTCAGCAGATTTGGGTCAGAAAAGTGGATGACAATTGGTGGTTGGCCCAAGTGCCAGATGTCAACTCCGCCTTGGTTTCCATTGATCCCAATAATGGTGCAATTAAAGCACTGGTAGGCGGTTTTGACTTTAACCAAAGTAAATTCAACCGTGCTACCCAGGCATTGCGTCAGGTGGGGTCGAATATTAAACCTTTCCTGTACACCGCGGCGATGGACAAAGGCTTGACCTTGGCAACCATCCTCAACGACTTGCCGATTACCCGCTGGGATGCTGGTGCGGGTACCGACTGGCGGCCAAAAAACTCGCCACCCACTTATGATGGTCCGATTCGTTTGCGCCAAGGTTTGGGTCAATCGAAAAACGTCGTGATGGTGCGAGCCATGCGCGCCATGGGCGTGGATTATGCCGCTGAATACCTACAACGCTTTGGTTTCCCGGCACAAAATATCGTGCATTCAGAATCATTGGCGCTGGGTTCTGCTTCATTCACACCATTGCAGTTAGTCCGAGGTTATGCGGTGTTGGCCAACGGCGGCTATTTGGTCGACCCGTATTTCATCACCAAAATCACCGATGACACCGGCAATGTGCTGTTTGAAACGAAACCGAAGATTGTCTGTGAAGCGTGTAACTTACCGGTCATTTATGGCGACACTCAGCGCTCGGTGGTGCTATCCGACGATAACACTGAAAACGTGGCAACTTCACAAACCAATAATGCCAGCAATGTGCCAATGCCGGAGTTGGAACAAGTCACTCCAGCACAAGCTAAGCTCAATAGCGATGAGCAGTATGCACCGCATGTCATAAGCACACCGCTGGCGTTCCTGATTCGCGATGCATTGAACTCCAACATCTTCGGGGAACCGGGCTGGATGGGGACAGGCTGGCGTGCTGGGCGCGATTTAAAACGCAAAGATATCGGCGGTAAAACCGGTACCACCAACAACTCGAAAGATGCATGGTTCTCCGGCTATGGCCCGGACACTGTGACATCAGTCTGGATTGGTTTTGACGATCATCGCCGTGACTTGGGTCGTAGTACTGCATCTGGCGCAATTTCTGACCAGATATCAGGTGCTGAAGGCGGGGCGAAAACTGCTCAACCGGCATGGGATGACTTTATGAAAGCAGCCCTTGAAGGTTTGCCAGAAAAACAAGTCGCGCCACCACCGGGTATTGTCAGTGTCGTGATTGATAAGCAAACCGGTAAGCTATCCACTGGTGGGCCAGGTAGCCGCTCAGAGTACTTTATCGAGGGGACACAACCCACTGAATATTCAGTACATGAAGCGGGTACGACGCTGATGGATAACGGCCAGACTCACGAATTATTCTGATAATGAATTAAGTGAGTGCGAATGGCTGCGTAGTCATCAATGCAGCTGTTGCCCCAAAATAAAAGCCGGGAAATCGCAAGATTGTCCCGGCTTTTTTATTAAGGTCGCTCAAGATTAAAAGAGGCCCGCTTTAGTCAGAAATGCCTGAGCCAAAAATAGGGCGCTGACATTTCTGGCTTCACGAAAACTCGGTTCGTCGAGCAGTGCCATCATATTCGCAATTGGCCAGCGCACTTGTGGCAGCGGTTCCGGCTCATCACCTTCCAAACTTTGCGGGTAAAGGTTTTGTGCGACAACAATATTCATTTTGCTCGAGAAGTAGGACGGAGCCATCGTCAGCTTACTAAGGTAATCAAACCGCTCAGCGCCAAACCCGACCTCCTCCATCAACTCACGATTGGCGGCGTCTAACACGCCTTCTCCGGGATCAATGAGTCCTTTTGGGAAACCCAACTCATACTCTTCAATACCCACGGCATATTCGCGGATCAGCAATAAGTCATTGCCAATAATTGGCACAATCATGACGGCTTCGCGATTCGATGGCCGCATCCGCTCATAAACGCGCTGTACGCCATTGCTGAACTCCAGACTCACGGCTTCAACAGTAAACAAGCGGGAGCGGGCAATGGTTTCTATTTGATGTATTTTAGGTTTTTGCAGGTGTTTCATAATAGCCCCAAATTAAAACTCGCCGCCTATCGGACGCGCATCGGGGTAGTCAGGCTCATAATATGGTTACTTAATAAGCCACTTTTTACCCATGCGGATTAACCCGACTCTTTATACTGGATTTTATTAGAACTTGATCACATTGTGCGTTAATGAGAACCTTTATCGCAATGTCAGTTAGATATAATTTACCTGTTTTTAACATGGCGGCGAGTTTAGTCAAGATTCAACCGGTTAATTATCATCCTATATCTGCGCAATATCAGTTAAAACTTGTGTTTGAAAATAGGATTATGCTGATATTACCGATGTTTTAGCCTTGCTATCCTTATCAGTCTACGGGCAGTTTAAGAGCACTTGTATTAGGTTATTTGATGAATAACTCTGTTATATGCCTCTGTACTGTGTTTATGCGTAAGATAATGCATTAGTGACGTAAGTCAGGGGCGCTCGGATGGGGATAGGATGAGCACAATAGTCTTAATATTGGCCTTACTGTTGACCTGTCTGATCGCAGTAGGTTTGCTATGGTGGTTCCGATTCCGCCGCCCTTCCCCCGTAACTGCCGCACTGCCGTTCGCAAAACCCACGCATCGAAAACTGACACCGGAAGAGCGGGTCAATATTGAAAACTACCTTTTAAACCAGCAGGATAAAATTGGGTTCAAACCCCAGTCAACGTTTGACAACCGGACGCTGACAAACAGTACACCTTCACCCACGAAACTGATTTTAACACCTCAAAGTGACAATGTTTATGCGGTAACCCGCGCGATTACCCGCTATGGTGTGGCAACTGACGAACCCAACAAATGGCGCTATTATCTTGATTCTATTGAAGTTCACCTACCGGCTTCATGGGAGCAATATATTACTCAGGATAATGACGTCGAACTTATCCAAACCCAAACCATTCCTTTGGTTATCTCCCTCAACGGGCATACGCTGAAGAATCATCAGTCTGAGAACACTTACCAGCCTATTTTATCTTCCGTGGCGCAAAATGCATCAATCCGCAAAGCAGATAGCGAGCATATTGAGCTACTGAATATCCGCAAGGAAACCCCGGAAGAATATGCCCTGCATGGCACTAACGGCTTGAAAGAAGCCGGGGCCATCTGTTTGGCATTGCTGTTACTGTTCTTTGCACTGACCGGCCCAGCGGTGACGCTGCCCTGGCTTATTATTGTGGCGGCAATATTAACCGGTTGGGCATGCTGGAATATGTTCCGCCCATTATCTGAAAAAGATTTGCGTGAGGTTCATTGCTTAAGCGGCACGCCAAAGCGCTGGGGCCTGTTCGGTGAATCAAATCAGGGGCAGATGAACAATATCTCACTTGGGATTGTTGATCTGATCTATCCGGCGCATTGGGGGCCTTATTTTGCTCATGATTTGGGCAAAAAAACCCACATTGATATCTACCTCAATCGTCAGGTTGTACGTCAGGGGCCATTTTTGTCCCTACATGATGAAATGAAAAACTTCCCCCTACAGCGCTGGGGGAAAAACCTGACATTGATGGCCGGATCACTGTTGGTGATGGCGTTATTACTGATTTATGTGCCACTGGGGCTGCCACTAAAATTGAGTGTCGCCTGGTTGCAAGGCGCACAAAGCCAGCAGGTGACCAGCGTTGAAGCGTTAGAAAAAATGCCACTCCGTATTGGCGATATGCTGAAAGCACAGGGAATGGGAATGTGCTATGTCCCGCCGAATACTCAAAACCCGCACAGTTTTGTTTTCACCCCTTTTGATTGTTCCGGTATCTATTGGAATAACGCTGCACCCTTGCCGCAACCTGAATCTGAGATCATTGAAAAGGCGGCATCCTTGGTGGCTACCGTCAATCAACAGCTACATCCACAGGGCGCGGATGCTAACGTTAACCCACAATTGGCAACTGCTATTGAAAAATCCGGCATGATATTGCTGGATAACTTTGCGGATATCGTCTTAAAAACACAGGCATTATGTGGTGGTGATACTGATTGCATTCGCCTGAAAAATGCTTTGGTAAATTTGGGCAATGCCAAGAATTGGTCAGGGCTGGTGAAACGGGCACAGTCAGGCACCTTAAAAGGCATGAATGTGCTGTTGCGTCCGGTCAGCGCCGACACACTGGAAAATTTGGTTAAAACGGCGACTTCATCATTTGTTTACCGTGAAACACATCTGGCGACAGAAGCCTTGAACAGCCCACCACCGGGTGGGTTCCTGATTACCAGCGATGAGGGGAAACAGTTAGTCAATCACCCTGCACCCTCGGTTCCTCTGTTCGATTACAGTGCGTTGGAGCAGTGGCGCGAATTGCAGCGGCTCTCAGGGCTGCTACTCAATACCCCGTTTAAGGCTGAAGGTATCATTACCAATATCACCACCGATGCCAATGGAACTCGCCATATTGCATTACACAGCGAACCGGATATCGTGACACTCTGCCGTTATTTGGGCACCAGCCTGCTGTTGCTGGTTCTGATTGTGTGTTTAGGGGTGAATACTGCCTTATTCATTCGGCGCGTCCTGAAAAACCGTAGCCGTATGGATAATATTCAACGCTATTATGATAATTGCTTCAACCACCCCCTCACTCCAGCGCCTTTCCTACGTTAGCCCTTTTTCGTTTATCATTAGTCTTATTGAAACACAGCTAATGCGGAGTCGTGATGCCCCCTAAATTGAATTGGCAAGAAATTGATACCGTGCTGTTGGATATGGATGGCACCTTGCTTGATCTAGAGTTCGACAGCCATTTCTGGCTCAAGCAGGTACCGGAAACACTCAGCCAACGCCGGGGGATATCTCTGGAGCAGGCGCATAAAATTATCCATGATGAATATCTGGCAGTGCAGCACACACTAAATTGGTATTGCTTCGATTATTGGAGCGAGCGGCTAGATTTGGATATCTACGCGATGACCACGCAAGCGGGCAATCGCGTGCGGTTGCGCCAGGATACCCAGCCCTTTTTAGCCCGTTTACGTGAGCGCGGCTTACACACTATTTTACTCACCAATGCCCATCCGCACAGCCTGGCGGTAAAAATTGAGCACACCGCTCTCGACCAGCACCTTGATTTATTACTTTCTACCCATACATTTGGTTATCCAAAGGAAGATCAACGACTGTGGCAAGCTGTCACGCAGCATACCGGGCTGAATCCTGCCAGAACCTTATTTGTCGATGACAGTGAGAAGATTCTGGATGCCGCGCGCACCTTTGGTATTCGCTACTGTTTGGGAATAGAAAACCCAGACTCCAGCTGTGCTGATAAAGCATTTCACAGCCACCCTGCAATCAATGACTACCGTAAACTATTGCCTGCATTAGCGTTACGCAAGTGATATCGGAATAAATGAGTATGACGGCTGGGAGTCTTCATGAAAGAGAAAGCAGTCTCGGACGAATCGGTTCGGCTAGATAAATGGCTTTGGGCGGCCCGGTTTTACAAAACCAGAGCCATCGCGCGGGAAATGGTGGATGGCGGCAAAGTCCATTACAACGGGCAGCGCGGTAAACCGAGTAAGCTGGTTGAAATCAATGCTGAAATCCGTCTGCGCCAAGGTAATGATGAGCGCACGGTTCGGGTTTTGGCGCTACACCACCAGCGCAGGGGCGCAAGTGAAGCGCAAGCATTGTATGAAGAAACAGAGGCCAGCATGGCTAACCGCGAGAAAGTGGCGCAGGCACGTAAGCTCAATGCTCTGACCATGCCACATCCGGATCGGCGACCGGATAAAAAAGAGCGTCGCAACCTGATCAAATTTAAACAAGGTGAGCCTGAGTAAACAGCTTGCAGCCAGAAAGAGAGAAACTTATGTCTAATCACGACCAATCTAATCACGATCAATCTAATCATGATCAACTGCATCGCTACCTGTTCGCCAACCATGCTGTGCGCGGTGAACTGGTTTCAGTTAATGAAACCTACCAACAGGTGCTCGCTAATCATGACTACCCTCCTGCGGTACAAAAACTGTTGGGTGAAATGTTGGTCGCGACCAGTCTGCTGACCGCTACGCTCAAATTTGACGGTGATATCACGGTACAATTGCAGGGTAGCGAGGGCCCACTCTCGCTGGCAGTCATTAACGGTAATAACCAGCAAGAAATGCGCGGTGTCGCCCGCTTTAAAGGTGAAATCAGTGATGACAGTACTTTGAAAGAGATGATGGGCAACAGTGGCTATCTGGTCATAACCATCACGCCTGCGCGGGGTGAGCGCTATCAAGGCGTGGTAGCACTGGAAGGTGAGACTATCGCCGCTTGCCTGGAAAATTACTTTATGCAATCAGAACAACTTCCTACGTGCCTGTTTATCCGCACCGGCAATGTAGCAGGTAAACCTGCCGCAGGCGGGATGCTGTTGCAAGTTCTACCCGCACAAGAGCGTAATGAAGATGAGTTTGATCATCTGGCACAGCTCACAACCACCATCAAAGCCGAGGAGTTATTCACCCTGCCGGCTAATGAGGTGCTGTATCGTTTATATCATCAGGAAGAAGTGACACTTTACGAACCACAAAATGTCAGTTTCCGCTGTACCTGTTCTCGCGAACGTTGCGCCGATGCATTAGTGACGCTATCCGAAGATGACGTCAAAGAAATGCTGGAGCAAGATGGCAATATTGATATGAATTGCGAATATTGCGGCACTCACTACCTGTTTGATTCGGTCGATATTGCCACATTAAAAAGCGGTAATGGCCCTTCATCAGAACAAATTCATTAATTCTCGTAATACTTGGTTGGGTGCTGACTCGTGCCCAGCCATTTCCTCTGCCGTTTCATACTTGCGACAATCCGTGTCCTATCTCTCATAACCTAGCGAAAAATAGGTCATATATTGAAATATTTGAACGCTATCGCTGTTAATCAGAGATGAGTAATTACAATCGCTGGTAGAAAATTGACGATCCAGGAGTTATGACATGAGTGTTAAAGGAATTACCCCGCAGGAGCTCGCCGCCTATGGCATCCATAACGTCAGCGAGATTGTTTACAACCCAAGCTATGATTTACTGTTCCAGGAAGAGACTAAACCCACACTCGAAGGATACGAGCGCGGAACCCTCACCACCACAGGAGCAATTGCAGTAGACACCGGTATCTTCACCGGCCGTTCACCAAAAGATAAATATATTGTCCGTGATGCTATCACGCAGGATACCGTGTGGTGGGCCGATCAGGGCAAAGGCAAGAATGATAATAAACCGCTAAGCCAAGAGACCTGGACTCACCTGAAAGGGTTAGTCACTAATCAGCTGTCTGGCAAGCGCCTGTTTGTTGTTGATACCTTCTGCGGTGCCAATGCCGATACCCGTCTGCAAGTACGCTTTGTCACTGAAGTGGCCTGGCAAGCGCATTTCGTTAAAAACATGTTTATCCGCCCAACGGATGAAGAACTGGCCCATTTCAAACCTGATTTTATCGTCATGAATGGCGCTAAATGCACTAACCCGAACTGGAAAGAGCAAGGTCTGAATTCAGAGAACTTTGTCGCCTTTAACCTGACGGAACGTATGCAGCTGATTGGCGGCACATGGTATGGCGGCGAAATGAAGAAAGGTATGTTCTCAATGATGAACTACCTGCTGCCACTGAAAGGCATAGCTTCCATGCACTGTTCGGCTAACGTCGGCGAAAAAGGCGATGTGGCTATCTTCTTCGGGTTGTCCGGTACCGGTAAAACCACCCTGTCTACTGATCCGAAACGCAAGTTGATCGGCGATGACGAGCATGGCTGGGATGATGACGGCGTATTTAACTTTGAAGGTGGCTGCTACGCCAAAACCATCAAATTATCTGAAGAAGCAGAACCCGATATTTATCATGCAATTAAGCGTGATGCTTTGCTGGAAAACGTAGTGGTGCTGCCCGATGGCTCGGTTGATTTCAATGACGGCTCCAAAACTGAAAACACCCGTGTTTCTTACCCTATCTACCACATTGAAAATATCGTTAAGCCCGTCTCTAAAGCTGGCCATGCCACTAAGGTTATTTTCCTGACTGCCGATGCCTTTGGCGTATTACCGCCGGTATCTCGCCTGACGGCAAATCAAACCCAGTATCACTTCCTGTCTGGCTTTACCGCCAAACTGGCGGGTACTGAGCGCGGTGTCACTGAGCCAACACCAACCTTCTCTGCTTGTTTTGGTGCGGCATTCTTGTCACTGCATCCAACACAATATGCAGAAGTATTGGTTAAACGTATGCAAGCGGTGGGCGCTCAAGCTTATCTGGTCAACACTGGCTGGAATGGCACCGGCAAACGTATTTCCATCAAAG
>NZ_JBLWEX010000065.1:0-9368 GCF_048323875.1 Yersinia sp. LJYL362 | reverse complement strand
TGTATTGCATAATGCCGGTTTATTGGGTGAGATTGTGCCGATGGCAGAGCAAGATATCACCGTCTGGCAGGATGTTATGCAAGTGAATGTCAATGCAACTTTTATGCTAACTCAAGCATTATTGCCATTACTGCTGAAGTCACCAAGTGCCTCTTTGGTATTCACCAGTTCCAGCGTTGGCCGTCAAGGGCGCTCAGGATGGGGAGCTTATGCCGTGTCAAAATTTGCTACCGAAGGCATGATGCAGGTACTTGCTGAAGAATATAAGCAGAGTAATCTGAGGGTTAATTGTATCAACCCTGGGGGCACGCGGACTCAGATGCGCGCCAGTGCTTTCCCGGATGAAGATGCCAACAAGTTAAACACGCCGGCCGATATTATGCCGCTTTATCTCTACCTGATGGGCGACGATAGCCGCAGAAAGACCGGTATCAGCTTCGATGCACAACCCGACCGTAAACCCGGTCCTGCAGAATAAAGGAATGTTTCATGTCTGAAGAACGCCACCAGCAGCGCCAACAAAAAATAAAAGAAAAGGTTGAATCACGGGTTGCAGCAGCGCAAGAAACTCGCGGTATTTTGATTGTCTTTACCGGCAATGGCAAAGGCAAAACCACCGCCGCATTTGGGACTGTAACCCGTGCGGTCGGCCATGGACTGAAAGCGGGAGTGATACAGTTTATTAAAGGTGAATGGCCGAACGGCGAGAAAAATCTGTTGCAACAACATGGTGTTGAGTTTCAGGTTATGGCAACTGGCTTCACTTGGAATACACAAAATAGAGAAACAGATACCGCTGCCTGTCAGGGTGTTTGGCAACATGCGCGGCGTATGTTAGCTGATCCGACCTTAGATTTAGTGGTGTTAGATGAACTGACTTATATGGTCGCTTATGATTATTTATCACTGGATGAAGTGGTGGATGCGCTAAAACAGCGCCCTGCCCATCAAACCGTGATAATGACTGGCCGTGGTTGCCATCGGGATCTATTGGAGATGGCGGATACCGTCAGTGAATTACGCCCGGTTAAACATGCCTTTGATGCCGGCATTAAGGCACAACAAGGTATCGATTGGTAATTTTCAGCCATATTTGACCAATAAAATGCCGCAGCGGCAAAGTCTGCGGCATTAGTGTCTTCTATATAAAGGTATATCTGAAGAAGAGGGAATGGGATGGGAATTCTTAGAGTAAATAATGGGAAGAAAATAATTTCTTCCCATAAATAACTGACTTATCCGCGCTTGTTAGACCCACGACGCCCGGTAGCAGCTGCCGGAGCTGCGTTACCTACGTTTTGACGGGTAGAACCTTTACGGGCAACGCCTTGACGCCCTGCGACCTGGCGGCCAGCAACTTCAGTATGGCGTTTAACCGCACGACGAATTTGATTAGCTTTGACCCGACGTCGGTCTTTCTCAACTGGCAATTTACTGACAGTTTCAGAATCCAACTCCACGAGTTCACGCAAGTAGTTAGTGGCTTTCAGATCTAATTCAGTCCAACCGCCACGAGGCAAGCCTTTGGGCAGATTGATATCACCATAGCGAACACGAATCAGGCGGCTAACCTGCACACCAACAGCTTCCCACAAGCGGCGAACTTCGCGGTTGCGCCCTTCAGTCAACGTGACGTTATACCACTGGTTAATCCCTTCCCCGCCCTGGAAACTAATGGTGCGGAATGCCGCTGGGCCATCTTCCAGTTGAACGCCGCGGCTCAGTTGTTTGATTTTTTCGTCATCAATTTGACCAAACACTCGCACGGCATATTCGCGTTCAACTTCACGGCTCGGGTGCATCAGGCGGTTAGCCAATTCACCATCAGTGGTGAACAACAATAAACCTGAGGTATTAACGTCCAGGCGGCCTACCGCAACCCAACGTGAACCGCGCAGTTTAGGCAAACGGTCAAATACCGTTGGGCGACCTTCAGGATCATTACGGGTACAAAGCTCACCTTCCGGCTTGTAATACGCCAGAACACGACACACGGCTTCTTCAGATTCTTTAATCGAAAGAAGATGGCCGTCCAGACGAATTTTAGTGGCCTGAGTGACTTCAACACGATCACCCAGCTTTGATATTTTACCATCAACGCTGACGCGGCCCTGTTGAATGATGGTTTCGATTTCCCGACGAGAGCCATGACCCGCTCGTGCCAAGATTTTCTGTAATTTTTCGCCCACAACTTTTGTTTTTTCACCCACAACCTTGTCGCCCTGCGGTTTAGGGCTTGCTGGCTTTGAGTTCGGTAAATTTTGGTCTTCTGACTTCTCGCTCATTGAGCAACCTCTAATGTCGCCTTCACAGGCGTCGTATATAATCGTATCATCAACAAGTTACGCGATATTGCATATCAACTCATTGGATTGTAAAACCTTTTGGAATAAAGCATATCAAATAAAAAGTGCCACACCGACTGTCACACTTAATGCTTAGGGTCAGACATATTACACGAATTTTAAGGTGAAAGGTCCTATTAAATCCGTACGGTTGTCTTTAGGGACAGATAGCCTGCGCCGAGCCGATGCTATGGTGTCTAAGATTTCAGCCTAAAGACCCTTAGTTCAGTCTGGGTCTATGGGTTGCTTAGTGCAGCACCGAGATTTCTGCTATCTCAGTGAGTTTTCCAGCACCACAGTTGATAACAACTCGCTTCAAGTCCCGACTCACGTCAGGCACTTCAGTTTTTACCGCATGGGGTGTAATCATTTGCGATACCATCGAGTCGGCGGGCGGCTGGACGACCTTTAGCTCCATCGTTACGATAGCTGGATTAAGATTAATCTCGCCACGTTCAAGCGTGACCTCATATCCACCAGTAGATGTCTCAACTTCGCCCGATACTATAAGCTTGGGCGAGTCGGGCTGTTGAACATTTACAGATGCTTTCCACTCGCCGGGGGACAGGAGCCGGCACTCCACGGGAATTTCAGCCGCGGCTGTTATAGCTGGTGCTGCATCCTGTTCAATCGCTATGGTCGGTTGTTCGCTGGACTGTACATCTCCAACCGCAGCAGTACTGGCTCCCAGCATCAGGGATGCCGTCAGCGCACTAACGAGTATTAATGCAGGCTTGTTCAACATAGTCGACCTCTCCGGTACAATCGTGATTAATTAATTTTACATGCTTATCATGATTTAGTCGGGCTTGTTGCAAAAGTGTTTTTGTAATGAAAGCTGATTTGAGGCTTTCTGTCATGAGAGCCTAATGTTTATGGTCACGAAATTATCCCTTTTTGACGTATAGCCCACACCTATTATCTTCGCGAAGGATGAGTCGCCTAAATCATCGGACCAAGTACTGCCACTGTTCGCGTATGTCACTAACAATGGCTATCGCTGTTCCACTTAACGGAACGGTGTTGCATCCCCTGCACCTTCGCGAATAACTTCCGGGGAGGAATCAGTCAGGTCAATAACTGTCGTGGGCTGCTGGCCTAATGAGCCGCCGTGAATAATTAAATCCACTTGTTTACCCAAGTGCTCTTTGATCTCTTCAGGGTCCGACTCAGCAAAATCATTACCTGGCAGCATCAATGTGGTCGACATCAGCGGCTCACCTAATACATCTAGCAACGCCAACGCAATAGGATTAGACGGCACACGCAAACCAATCGTTTTGCGTTTGTCATTCATCAACCGCCGCGGCACTTCTTTTGTCGCTTTCAATATAAAGGTGTAGTTGCCGGGAGTGTTGTTCTTGATAAGCCGAAACGCCGAGTTATCGACATAGGCGTAAGTTGATAACTCCGACAAATCACGGCAGACCAAGGTGAAGTTATGATTACCATCCAACTGGCGAATACGACAAATACGTTCCATTGCCGTTTTATCTTCTAAGCGGCAACCAAGGGCATAACCCGAATCTGTCGGATAAACGACCACCCCTCCCTTACGTAAAACATCCACACTTTGGTTAATTAACCGTGGTTGAGGGTTTTCTGGGTGAATATAGAAAAATTGACTCATGACTCTACCTAATCATTAAATGTATGAGTTAGCTGGACTGACTCTCTATCGGCCAATCGCGCCATACCGGTTCCACCCCAGCGGGCAGCCACAATTTGCGGCCCAACTCAATCCAGGAACAAGGTTGATGGAAATCAGACCCTTGGGATGCAAGTAAATTATAGTCGCGCGCATACTGGGCAAGTTGTGCCCGTTCATGGGGGGCCTGCTGGCACTGGGCAACTTCCATGGCATCACCACCATGCTCAGCGAAATGTGCTAATAACCGCTTCAGCCATTTCGCTGTTAAATCATACCGCCCGGGGTGTGCCAGTACGGCTTGCCCACCTGATTGCTTAATCGCATTAATAGCGTGTTCTATTGTACACCATTGAGCGGGAACATAACCGGTCTTGCCTTTGGCCAAATACTTTTTAAAAACCTGACCGACATTGCTGGCTAACCCTAACTCCACCAAATAACGGGCAAAATGGCCTCGCGTCACCTGGCCGCCTTCTGCCAACCGATTAGCCCCTTCCCAGGCACCCGGAATACGCGCTTTCGCCAGTCGGGCGCTGATTTCTTGCGCCCGAATATAACGATGCTCTGACTGTTGGCTTAATAACTGGCAGAGGCTGGGATGTTGGATATCCATGCCTAATCCGACAATATGGATTTCATGGTTCTCCCATAATGTGGAAATCTCGACACCAGGAATAAGCCGGATTGGCAGCTGCTGCTGCTCAATAGTCGTGGCGGCTTCAGCTAACCCTGCGGTGGTGTCGTGATCAGTAATCGCCAACACACCTACGCGCATTTGCGCCGCCCTTATTACCAACGCCGCGGGGCTCAGCGAGCCGTCCGACGCGGTGGTATGGCTATGTAAATCATAGAGAGTAAAGGCCGTTGATGTCACAACATCAGTTAAATCAGCCGAGTTAGGTGATGTGGTGTTATCAGACAAAACGGGTTTATTCGCCAAAACTGATTTATTAGTCAAAACATGAGTCCGGAAAAAGCGTGGCTGATGATTATACTCGCTAATGTGACATTAACGTTAATCAATCTTATTTTGCTCCCCGCCTATTCTGGTAAATATTACGGCTAAAAGAGTTGGTTAAAAACAATCATTCAGGGGTTGACATTCACCTCACGAACCAGTTAACTAGTACACAAGTTCACGAGAGACCAAAATGCTGTTCGGATCTATTCGATAACACAATCAAAGCAATCATAGAGAGTAACTGATAATGAAAACTTCCCTGATTTCCTTACTGCGTTGGTGGCACATCTCCCTCTCTCGGGCGGTGTAATCGCGCATATCAGTCATCAGACAGTGCAGATTGCTTCAGCCCGCTTATAGCGGGCTTTTTTATGAATATACCCGTCATACTTCAAGCTACATGTGCGTTGGCTGCTCTCATTCACCCGAATCATTGACTGGCGTCAACTCATCGGGACTCACTCGATTGCCGCCTTCCTGTAACTCGAATTATTTAGGGCATAGATTTCGGCGTAAACACTTTGTTCAAGAACGACAAACACTTTTTTCAGGAACCACAAATAATGCAAACCTCGCGCCCCACTTTACAGTTACTGACCACCACGGCGTGTTACCGTGATGACCCAACCGCGCTGTTCCATCAGCTCTGCGGCGCGCGACCAGCAACATTACTGCTTGAGTCAGCGGAAGTGACCAGCAAGCAGAATCTGAAAAGTCTGCTTATTATCGACAGTGCGCTGCGTATCACCGCGCTGGGGCAGAAGGTGACCATTGAAGCACTGACACGCAACGGTGCGTCTTTATTACCACTGCTGGACGCAGCATTGCTAGCGCAAGTTGAGATTCAAGTCCGCCCTAATGGCCGTGAGTTAACCTTCCCCGTCATTACTGATGTGCAGGATGAAGACTCCCGCTTACAAGCGCTATCCGTTTTCGATACTTTGCGTCTGTTGCTGAAACTGGTCGATGCCCCGCAGACAGAGCGAGAAGCCCTGTTTTTGGGTGGCTTGTTTGCCTACGATTTGGTCGCCGGTTTTGAAAACTTGCCGCAGTTGCGCCAAGACCAACGTTGCCCAGACTTCTGCTTCTATTTAGCTGAAACCTTGTTGGTGTTAGATCACCAACATCGCTCAACAACATTACAAGCCAGCCTGTTCACCCCGGATAATAGCGAGCACCAGCGCTTGACGGCGCGTTTAGAGCAACTAGCCCACCAATTGCAACAAGCACCGCAGGCCATTCCGGCCGAATCAGTCCCTGAGATGGCGTTACAGTGTAACCAATCAGATGAAGAGTACGGCGCGGTTGTCAGTAAATTACAGCAGGCAATCCGTGCAGGTGAGATTTTCCAGGTCGTCCCTTCTCGCCGTTTCTCACTGCCTTGCCCGTCGCCACTGGCGGCGTATCAAACACTGAAAGACAGCAATCCAAGCCCATATATGTTCTTCATGCAGGATAACGAATTCTCCCTGTTCGGTGCCTCACCTGAAAGCGCACTCAAATATGATGCGACCAATCGTCAAATTGAAATTTATCCGATTGCCGGGACTCGCCCACGCGGCCGCCGCGCTAATGGCGAACTGGACCGCGATTTGGACAGTCGCATTGAACTGGAAATGCGTACCGACCATAAAGAATTGGCGGAACACTTGATGCTGGTGGATTTGGCCCGTAATGACCTGGCGCGTATCTGTGAACCGGGTAGCCGTTATGTGGCTGATTTAACCAAAGTCGACCGTTATTCCTTTGTTATGCATCTGGTTTCTCGCGTGGTGGGCACACTACGTCACGATTTGGATGTGCTGCATGCTTATCAGGCCTGCATGAACATGGGGACATTAAGCGGTGCGCCAAAAGTTCGGGCAATGCAATTAATCGCTGACAGTGAAGGAACGCGTCGGGGCAGTTATGGCGGTGCTGTGGGCTACTTTACCGCCCATGGTGATTTGGATACCTGCATTGTTATTCGCTCGGCTTATGTCGAAGACGGTATCGCCACAGTACAAGCCGGTGCTGGTGTAGTGCTGGATTCAGTCCCACAGGCAGAAGCCGATGAAACGCGCAATAAAGCCCGCGCCGTGCTACGCGCCATTGCCACCGCACACCACGCCAGAGAGGTGTTCTAATGGAAAATAATCTAATGGCCGATATTTTGCTGCTCGATAACATCGATTCCTTTACTTACAACCTGGTGGATCAACTGCGCTCCAGCGGCCATCGCGTAGTGATATACCGTAACCACATTGCGGCTGACACCATTATTGAGCGGTTGCAACAACTCGAACAACCGGTGTTGATGCTATCACCCGGCCCCGGCACCCCCAAACTAGCGGGCTGTATGCCTGAGTTGTTACAGCGTTTACGCGGCCAACTACCGATTATCGGAATTTGCCTTGGCCATCAAGCCATTGTCGAAGCCTATGGCGGCCATGTGGGTCAGGCTGGCGAAATATTGCATGGTAAGGCCTCTGCCATCGAACACGACGGACACGGCATGTTTGCAGGAATGCCCAACCCTTTACCGGTTGCCCGCTACCACTCATTGGTCGGCAGTAATATCCCAACAGAACTCACTGTTAACGCCCGTTTTGGCGAGATGGTCATGGCGGTTCGTCATGATGCCCATCGGGTTTGTGGCTACCAATTCCACCCAGAATCGATTCTAACCACCCAGGGTGCTCGTTTGTTGGAGCAAACCTTAGACTGGGCGCTATCCCCTTCGCGCGTATAACCGCAAGAGTTTTAGCTATTTGGGTATGACGTAATCAAGGGTTTAAAATGCAAACATTATCGAAAGAATTGTTATTAGAAAAACTGTTTCGGGCCGAGTCGATGACTCAGGCAGAAAGCCAACTGCTATTTGCCGCGATTGTCCGGGGTGAACTGGAAGCCAGCCAATTGGCTGCGGCATTGATCAGCATGAAAGTGCGCGGCGAAACACCCGCCGAGATTGCCGGCGCAGCACAAGCCTTATTAGCTGATGCTCAACCCTTCCCGCGCCCCGATTACCTGTTTGCTGATATTGTCGGCACCGGTGGCGATGGCACCAACAGCATTAACATCTCCACGGCCAGCGCGTTTGTTGCCGCCAGCTGTGGTGTGAAAGTGGCCAAACACGGTAACCGCAGTGTGTCCAGCCGTTCCGGCTCGTCAGACTTGTTAGCTGCCTTTGGCATTCGTCTGGACATGAGCGCCGAGCAGTCACGTCTGGCATTGGATGAGTTAGGGGTTTGTTTCCTGTTTGCGCCGCAATATCACACCGGTTTTCGCCATGCGATGCCGGTGCGCCAACAACTCAAAACCCGCACATTGTTCAATGTGTTAGGGCCATTGATTAACCCAGCCCGCCCGCCATTGGCGCTGATTGGTGTTTATAGCCCTGAATTGGTCCTGCCGATCGCTGAAACCCTTAAAGTGCTGGGTTATCAGCGCGCGGCGGTGGTGCATGGCGGCGGAATGGACGAAGTGGCGATCCATGCGCCAACTCAGGTCGCAGAGCTGAATAACGGCAGTATCGAAAGCTACGAATTAGCACCGGAAGATTTTGGTTTAAACCGCTTTGAAATTGGCTCGTTACAGGGCGGCGCACCTGAAGAAAACCGTGACATTTTAGCACGGTTGTTACAAGGTAAGGGTGAGGCAGCGCATGCCGCAGCAGTCGCGGCGAATGTCGCATTATTGCTGAAATTGCATGGGCAGGAAAACCTGCGTCATAACGCACAGCAAGCATTGGAAATGATTCACAGCGGTCAGCCTTTTGAACGAGTTACCGCTCTGGCAGCAAGAGGATAAATCATGCAGGAAACCGTACTTCATCAAATAGTGCGCGATAAGGAAATCTGGGTTGCCGCGCGGAAATTACAACAGCCTCTGGCCAGTTTCCAAAATGACATAACGTTGAGTCAGCGCGACTTTTATCACGCGCTTCAGAGCAACAAAACCGTGTTTATTCTGGAGTGCAAAAAAGCGTCGCCGTCCAAAGGAGTGATTCGCGATAATTTTAACCCAGTAGAGATTGCCACGGTTTATCAGAATTATGCCTCGGCCATCTCGGTACTGACGGATGAAAAATACTTCCAGGGCAATTTTGATTTCTTGCCACAAGTCAGTGCGGCAGTAACTCAACCGGTATTGTGTAAAGATTTTATTATTGATGCTTACCAAATTCAGCTCGCCCGTTTTTATCAGGCTGACGCTATTTTGCTGATGCTCTCCGTGCTTGATGATGAGACTTACCGCCGATTGGCCGCCGTGGCTCATAGCCTGAACATGGGGGTATTAACGGAGGCAAGCAACGCCGAGGAACTGGATCGCGCTATTGCATTAGAGGCAAAAGTCGTTGGTATCAATAACCGTGACTTACGTGATTTGTCTATCGACCTTAATCGCACTCGCGAACTGGCACCGCGCC
>NZ_JBLWEX010000064.1:0-9352 GCF_048323875.1 Yersinia sp. LJYL362 | reverse complement strand
TGGTGGGGCCGAATGGTTGCGGTAAAACCACCTTGCTGAAACTGATGCTCGGTCAGCTTAAAGCCGATAGCGGTAAAGTCCATTGCGGCACCAAACTGGAAGTGGCCTATTTTGACCAGCATCGTGCAGAACTTGATCCAGAGCGCACGGTGATGGATAACCTGGCTGAAGGTAAGCAGGAAGTGATGGTCAATGGCCGTTCACGCCATGTTCTGGGCTACCTGCAAGACTTCTTGTTCCACCCGAAACGCGCTATGACCCCGGTAAAAGCGTTATCTGGTGGTGAGCGTAACCGTCTGTTATTGGCTAAATTATTCCTTAAGCCAAGTAACTTGCTGATCCTCGATGAACCGACCAACGATCTGGATGTGGAAACACTGGAGTTGTTGGAAGAAATGGTTGATAGCTATCAGGGTACAGTATTGTTGGTTAGCCATGACCGTCAATTCGTTGATAACTCAGTAACAGAGTGCTGGATCTTTGAAGGCAATGGTCAAATTAGCAGCTTCGTCGGCGGCTATTATGATGCTCATCAGCAGCGCGCCGAGGCGAAACCTATTCGTCAGGTGGCACCAAAAGTTGAAGAAACCAAAGCGGCTGCGCCGGTAAAAAGCACTGCTCCAGCGGCCAAACGCCCTGGCAAGCTGAGCTATAACTTGCAACGTGAGTTGGATCAGTTACCACAGCAATTAGAAAAACTGGAACATGAAATCAGTAAGTTACAGGCTGAGGTTAGCCATGCTGATTTCTTCTCCCGTCCACACGAAGAAACACAACAGGTTTTGAAAGCATTAGCCGATGCTGAACAAGCATTAGAAGTGGCGTTTAGTCGTTGGGAAGAGCTGGAAGCTCAGAAAAACGGCTAAAACGTATTTGCACCGTTCTGTCAGGTGACGCGATATTCTACTTTATGATGATATTATGTCTATTGTTATAGTAAGTTACTTGATAGAACGGTGTTCAATCCCCTTTATATAAAAGGGGGTCAGCCGTGAGGGATTCGATATTGTGTTCTGTAATTCAGCCTGAGCACGGCGAGCACACAGGGCAGTCAGGGAACGTTATCCTGTGCCGGCAGTGCGATATGTCAGTGGCCTTACCCTCCTTGCCTTATGGCACCAAAGCGGTATGTCCGCGCTGTAAAACCACACTGACCGCGCGGTGGGACGAACCACGTAAGCGCCCGGTTGGTTATGCTATCAGCGCACTCTTTATGCTGTTGCTGGCTAATATGTTCCCCTTCGTCAATATGCGCGTGGCAGGGATTACCAGCGAAATTACCCTGATCCAAATACCCAAAGTGATGGTGGCAGATGACTACGCCAGCATGGCAACGTTATTTATGGTTTTGGTTCAGTTGATTCCGGCTTTCTGCATGGTAGCCATTATTTTGCTTTGTCTGCGAGTGCGAATGCCGCACCGCTGGAAGGCACTGATAGCAAAAGCACTTTTCCAATTTAAGACCTGGTGCATGGTCGAGATTTTCCTCGCCGGTGTGCTGGTTAGTTTTGTTAAGCTGATGGCTTACGGCGAAATCGGCATTGGCAGCAGTTTTGTCCCTTATTGCTTATTCTGTTTATTGCAGGTGCGTGCTTTTCAATGTGTCGACCGCCATTGGATGTGGCAGGATATTGCCCCCGCACCCGCGTTACCTCATCCATTGATTGCAGGCCGAACCGGTTTGCGCCAGGGACTGCGCTCTTGCGCGTGCTGTACGGCCATTTTGCCACAAGACCTGGTGGAATGCCCTCGCTGCCATACTCATGGCTATATCCGTCGGCGCAATAGCCTGCAGTGGACAATGGCACTGTTAGTCACGTCAATCATGTTATATATCCCAGCCAACCTGATGCCCATTATGATTACTGAAAGTTTGGGGAATCAGATGAACTCAACCATCATGGCTGGGGTGATTTTCTTGTGGAGTGAAGGCTCTTATCCGGTGGCAATGGTGATTTTTATTGCCAGTATTATGGTGCCATCATTAAAAATGCTAGCGATAGGTTGGTTATGTTGGGATGCAAAAGGCAAAGGTAATACCGATACTGAACGGATGCATTTTATTTATGAAATAGTGGAGTTCGTTGGCCGCTGGTCAATGATTGATGTTTTTGTTATCGCGGTGCTGTCGTCATTGGTACGTATTGGGCAACTGATGAGTATCTATCCGGCGATTGGTGCCCTGCTATTTGCCATGGTGGTTATCCTGACCATGTTTGCTGCATTAACCTTCGATCCCCGTTTAACCTGGGATCGGATAAGTGAAACAACCCAAAAGGAGCCGCAAGGTGACGGACAATAATCCCAGCCAAGGTGTGGCAGAAATTGAAAAAATCAAGCGGTGGTCCCCGGTGTGGATCATCCCGATTGTCACTGCGCTGATTGGCGCATGGATACTGTTTTATCATTTTAGCCATCAGGGGCCGCAGGTGGTGATGACCACTTTGAACGCTGAAGGCATTGAAGCGGGTAAAACCAAAATAAAGAGCCGCAGTGTTGATGTTGGCATCGTTGAGCAGGTCACGTTAAGTGAAGATCTCAACCATGTTATCGTGAAGGCGCGGTTGAATTCCGGCATGAATACCTTGCTACACAGCGATACCGTTTTCTGGGTGGTCAAGCCGCAGATTGGTCGTGAAGGTATTTCCGGCTTGGGAACTTTGCTATCAGGGGCTTACATTGAACTGCAACCTGGTGGTAAAGGTAAGCCATTAAATGAGTTCGCATTATTGGATTCTCCACCACTTGCCTCACCGGATGCCAAAGGGCTGCGCATCATACTTGACAGTGAGCAAGCCGGGCAGTTGAATGCTGGTGATCCGGTGTTGTTCCGTGGCTATCGTGTGGGCTCAGTGGAAACCAGTGCTTTTGATGCGAAATCACGCCTGATGCGTTATCAGTTATTCATTGGCGCGCCTTATGACAGCCTGGTCACCAGTAATGTGCGTTTTTGGAAAGACAGTGGGGTGGCGGTAGATCTCTCCTCGCAAGGGATGCGCGTCGAAATGGCCTCTCTGGCGACTTTATTCAGTGGCGGCGTCAGCTTTGATGTGCCTGACGGTTTAGAGCCGGGCAAGCAAATTACCGAAGCGAAGGCGGAGTTCAAACTGTTTGATAACCGCAGTAGCATTCAAAATTCACTGTATACCGAACATGAAGATTTCTTGCTGTTCTTCGCTGATTCTGTGCGTGGCTTACAAACTGGAGCACCGGTTGAATTCCGGGGGATTCGTATCGGGACTGTCGGGGATGTGCCTTTCTTCGCAGAAGGGATAAGGCAACGCGTTGATAATGACTTCCGGATTCCGGTGTTAATTCGCATTGAGCCTGGCCGTTTCCGCGAGGACTTAGGCCCAGATGCTAATTTTGAAAAAATACTGAAAACGGCCAAAGAACGCGGTCTACGTGCCTCGCTGAAATCAGGCAACTTGTTGACCGGCGCACTGTTTGTCGATCTGGATTTTTACCCAGATGCCAAACCGTGGAAAGGGCCACTGGAAGTGGCGGGCTATCCTTTGCTGCCAACCGTCAGCGGTGGTTTAGCGCAGATTCAGCAAAAAGTGATGCAAACACTGGATAAGATTAATAATCTGCCGCTGGATCCAATGGTCACAGAAGTCACCAAAACACTGGTTGAAAGTCAGAAAACCATGCGTGAAACCCAGAAAACTCTGGAATCACTGACGGCACTCACTGCCAGCCCGGCAATGCAGGATTTACCGAAAGATCTGCAAAAAACCTTGAATGAATTGAATCGTAGTATGAAAGGTTTCCAACCTGGTTCACCGGCCTACAATAAAATGGTGGGTGATATGCAGCGGTTAGATCAGGTGTTGCGTGAATTACAGCCGGTGTTGCGGACGCTGAATGAAAAGAGCAACGCGCTGGTATTTGAAGCGGCAGGAAGTCAGGATCCTCAGCCTAAGAAGGCCAAAAAATGATGAAATGGATGGCAGTTATCGCAGCGCTATTACTCAGTGCTTGCAGCAGCACGCCCAGCAAAACGTACTATCAGTTGCCAGCTCTCAGTGCGCCTGCTGGCGCGACGAGTAGTGTTGCATCAAGGCAACTGTGGGTTGAGCATGTTGGCGTAGCGGATTATCTGGCTGCGGCCGGTGTGGTATATCAAACCAACGATGTGCAATACGTGATTGCCAGCAACAACCTCTGGGCGAGCCCATTGGATCAACAGTTGCAGCAAACCTTGGTCACTAATCTGAGCAATGCGCTGCCGGGCTGGCTGGTCTCCTCACAACCACTCGATAGCGATCAGGATGTCCTGAATGTCACTGTCACCGGGTTCCATGGCCGCTATGATGGGCGCGCCATCATCCGTGGTGTTTGGATACTCAAACGTCAGGGGCAACTGATTAAACAGCCGTTCGATTTAGAGCTTAAACAGGGCGAAGATGGTTATGATGCACTGATTCGTACTCTGGCTGAGGGTTGGCAGCAAGAGGCTAAGTCGATAGCTGCCCAGTTACGGTGATTTAAGTCATATTTTGTTCCAAATCTGTCTAATCCTCTTTCATCGATAATTATAAATTTATCGTGAAAGAGGATTTTTATTATATATCAATTAGTTAATGCCATTCACCCCAAATCAATCACTTAGCAAATTCAGCGGGCATAGCTCACAAATATGACATTGGCGTGAATTTTGCGCATTGCTTTTCTGTTTCCTAAGGTCTATCACTTAACTGTGACTGAACATAAAGTAGTCACTGTTTTCTTTCCACCAGACCGAAAGATGAGGGAAACGAGGCATGAAGAGACAGAAAAGAGATCGCTTGGAAAGAGCGTTGTCACGTGGTTATCAAGCAGGTATTTCAGGGCGTTCAAGGGAAATTTGCCCCTATCAAGCTTTAGACGCCAGATCGCATTGGTTAGGAGGTTGGCGACAAGCCATGGAGGACAGGGCTGTGACCGCTTAAGCGGCTCTCTGTCAGACTAAGGGATAACCTCCGCTTTATGCGGAGGTTATTGGTTACTTTATTCAACCCAACGTTTTAGTAAGATACTCGCATTCACCCCACCAAAACCAAAACCATTTGAAAGTGCATAAGTCATTTCATGAGGCTGTGCTTTACCTGCTATTACATTCAGCCCGGTGGCGGCTGGGTCCAGGTTTTCCAGATTCAATGTTGCAGGTACGATTTGATCTCGCAATGCCAGCACGGTGAAAATCGTTTCTAATCCGCCAGCAGCCCCCAACAAGTGACCAGTCGCTGACTTAGTCGATGTGACTGCTAAGGTATCACCTTCGCCAAACAAGTGTTTAATGGCATTAATTTCGCCGAGATCACCTACTGGCGTTGAGGTCGCATGAGCATTGAGATGCTGAACCTGTGCGGGTGTAATACCGGCCTGGCGTAGCGCAATCTTCATAGCACGGTATGCTCCATCACCGTCTTCGGCACCGGAGGTCATATGATATGCATCGGCACTGGTACCGTAGCCGACAATCTCGGCTAAGGGTTTTGCGCCACGCGCCAAAGCATGTTCCAGTTCTTCAATCACCAGTAAGCCAGCACCTTCACCCATCACAAAGCCATCACGGGCACTGTCGAAGGGGCGAGACGCTTTTTCAGGAGCATCATTAGAACCGGTTGATAATGCACGCGCGGCCGCAAAGCCAGCCAGGCTGACTTTATCGATTGCAGCTTCAGCGCCGCCACACAGTGCAATATCAGCTTCATCATTGCGGATAAGACGAACTGCATCCCCGATAGCTTGAACACCGGCCGCACAAGCAGTCACCGGCGCGCCAATCGGCCCTTTGAAATGATGTTTAATGGAGACGTGACCCGCGGCCAGATTCACCAAAAATGAGGGGACGGTAAAAGGTGACAGCCGTTTTGGCCCACGGCTATCCGTGGTACGTACCGCATTTGCAATCGATGGGAAACCACCAATACCAGAGCCAATAATGGTCGCAGTGCGCTCTTGTTTCTCGGTATTATCGGCTTGCCAGCCAGCATGGGCAATGGCTTCATCTGCTGCGACCATGGCAAATTCAATAAAGCGATCCATTTTCTTTTGATCTTTTGGCGCAACAGCTTTATTTGGATCGAAGCCTGCTTTTGGATCTGCTGCGAGTGTTGGCACTTGTCCTCCAATTTTTGCTGGCAAATCACCGACAATTTCATCTGGCAGAACACGGATACCCGATTGTCCTGCTAGCAGGCGTTGCCACACCATATCGATACCGCAGCCTAATGGGGAAACCACACCCATTCCTGTAATTACTACACGACGCATGTTCATTATTTTTCCTTTGAAGACTCAATTGAATGGGGGGAATGCCTGACATTGGCTACATTTTTCTCATGCATCAATGCCAACCGTTTATTAATTATATCGCTCCTGACCGAGCCTGCCGCGATGGTGACATCCTCTGCGCGAATAGGTTGCTGAGTGGTATTGTTCAGCAAAATTGGATCGACCGGAGTACCGGTACGGCGATCGGTGAGTATGACTGCGGGGCCGTCTGGCGCAAAATGTTGATTACCCCAGTGAAACAGGGCTGCAATTACTGGGAAGAAATCATTGCCGCGCTCCGTCAATAGGTATTCATAGCGGACGGGGCGAGCATGATAGAGCTGCTTCTCCAGGATACCGCTTTCCACTAAATATTTGAGGCGGCGGGTGAGGATGGTGGGAGAAAGCTGCAAACTTTGCTGAAATTCATCAAACCGCGTGAGCCCTTGAAAGGCATCACGGATAATCAGTATGCTCCACCATTCTCCTACCCGTTCAAGAGAACGGGCCACCGGGCAGGGCATATCTTGCAGGCGAGTTCTTTGCATATCACTCCTCGGATGATTTTTGTGGGCAGAGCGAGCTGTGCCAAAACTAAATATCATTTAGTCACTACATTTATTGTAGTAACCAATGTTAAAAAAAATGCCATTGGCATCGTAGTTCATCGGCATCATAGTTAATGTGCAGGGGGTAACCGCCCCTGCACGGGAAAACGGGTAAATATTAGAAGGCGTTGGTGTCTTTAAACAGGCCTACTTTTAAGTCAGTGGCGGTATAAATCACTTTGCCATCTACCAGCACTTCACCATCAGCTACACCCATAATCAATTTACGCATAATAATGCGTTTAAAATTAATACGGTATGTCACTTTCTTAGCATCTGGCAGAACTTGCCCGGTGAATTTAACTTCACCGACGCCGAGTGCGCGGCCTTTGCCTTCGCCACCCAACCAGCCAAGATAGAAACCAACTAACTGCCACATGGCATCAAGGCCCAGGCAGCCAGGCATTACCGGGTCGCCGATAAAGTGGCAACCGAAGAACCATAGATCCGGATTAATATCCAGTTCCGCTTCCACATAACCTTTGCCATAGGTACCGCCGTCTTCTGTCATTTTAACGACACGGTCCATCATTAACATATTGCCTGCTGGCAATGGTGGCCCGCCAGCGCCAAACAGTTCGCCACGGCCTGATGCTTCAAGGTCTTCTTTTGTATAGGATTCGCGTTTATCTACCATGTTCTCAGTAAGCCTTATTTTGATGAAGTGCGCAGAATAGCGTACAGCTGTACGCTGAGCAAGTCCGATCAGCCCTGGTTGAACCAGTTGAGCCAGCGTAATGGCCAAGGCCAACGGCGTCTGTCCTGCGGATTTACTTGTGAGATTCGCTCTTGAATTATACCTAATAAGCTAGGTTGTTGCTCATCGGCATAAGCCATACCCGTAAGCAAAGGTAATGCTTCAGCGACTGTATCTACAGCCCACAAATGGAACTGACCTTGCTGTACCGCCTCAATCACCGCCTGATTCAAGCATAAATGACGGACATTCGTGGCCGGTAAAATAACGCCCTGACTGCCTGTAAGCCCACGACGTTGGCAAGCTTCGAAGAAGCCTTCAATCTTTTCATTTACACCACCGATAGGTTGTACGTTGCCAAATTGGTCAACTGAACCTGTCACGGCGATTTGTTGATTGATAGGCTGTTGCGATAGGGCACTGACTAGTGCACAAAGCTCTGCCAGTGATGCACTGTCGCCATCAACCTCTCCATAGGATTGCTCAAAAACAATGGAGGCTGAGAAAGGCAGTGGCTGATCAAGTTCCAGTTCTGAAATCAGGAACGCTTGCATAATCATCATGCCTTTAGCATGAATATTACCGCCTAATTCAGCTTTACGCTCTACGTCAACAAATTCGCCATCGCCTAAATGAACAACGCAGCTGATACGTGCGGGTTCACCGAAAGCATAAGGGTGCCCCGGGTATTCCAATACGGACAGGCCATTAATTTGGCCGACAACCTGGCCTTCGGTCTCAACCAGAATTTGTCCTAACTCAATTTCATCTTGCATCCGTTCAGCAAGATAGCTATTACGCCAGTCGCGGGCATTCAGTGCGACTTCAAGCGCATTGGCGGTAATCGTGTCTTCTTCGGCATAGAGTGCAGCTTCAGCTAACTGGCGAGTGAGCCATTGCGGGCATAATGGCAGGCTCCCTTGGTCGCCGCTGTAACGCACCGCCTGACGGAATAGCACCGGCCAGGCATCGGCGGATAACGAAGGTAACTGCTTTTGCTGTAACAGCGTATTGATATAGCCGCACCACAACGTCATACCATCAATATCGACTAGCGGCAGTTCAACTTCGAATTCACCGTAAATAGCCAATTCGCCAAGCTCAGGTTCCATATCATGGAAATCACCCAAGCCAAGACGATCGCCGATCAGAATCAAACGCAGATCCAATGGCATTGAGGGAATATGCACCGGTAAAGGACGAGTTTCGTCAGGTGACAACCAGTCGAAGCGTTGCTGAACTATCATTTGCTTCAGGCGTAGCCACATCAATGGCTGAGCCTGTAATGATCGTACCGACAGGATCAATACACCGCCATTAGCTTGATGAACCAAGCCGGGCTGGAGAGTTATTTGATCTTTATGCCATCTAACACAGCCAAACAGCTGTTCTGGTTCTACCCATTCCTGATAGAGGCAGCGCGAAATCGCCGCAAATGGCTCATCACCGCGTTGAGCAGGTTGCCAGCTGACCTGGTGCCCATGCACAAGGTAGTCTCCGCCAAACAAGGCTGAGGCCTCAGGCTGAAGCTCTTTAATAGCTTGAGCGATCAGTGCCAGATACTCAGTACTTTCCTGTGCTTTGATCAACATAAAACGCGGCAGTGATTGTGGATGACAAAATAGTGTCATTCCATTTTCAAGCCGGGGTTGAATCGCAGCGAAAGAAACAGGCTCCAACTGGGAGGCAGTAGCAAATAACGCTTCATATGGCGTTGTGTTCGGCAGCAGTGACTGCCATTCAAGTCTGTTATTGGTCAAAGTGATAGATGCAATCGTCAAAAAGG
>NZ_JBLWEX010000063.1:0-9350 GCF_048323875.1 Yersinia sp. LJYL362 | reverse complement strand
ATCGACGGCCTTTAACATTCCCCAAATCAATGACCAAATACTCGGAATCAGCATGCGTATTGAAGTTATGCAGCTCGTTCCCACTCAGGGTCTTAATTTCATAAGGGAATTCTTTACGCCGCACGGTGTTCACTCTACTCGGCATCACTCACCTCGTCGCGCAAATGGATATATCGGTTATATACATTATATACTATATGAGTGATTTGTCACCAGACTTGGTTGGAATGTAGGTTCTTGGTTATAGATAGGTAGCTTATTTCACACAAAAAACACTATTCCTATTCCCTCGCAACTCTCTTGGTGTTCTGTGGTTTTCCCCTGGAAATTCGCTATTTATCAGGATTCTTGGCAAATGTTGCCGATGTCATCGACATATAAAGTCCCTTTCTCGAATATCTTGTCATTTCTTTGCGCCATATCGTTTGTGATCGCATCACTTACAGGTATTATTTTGCAATACACATTCTAAAAATTGATTCTGTGACAATGCATGCTGCATTGTCGGTAGTAGACCTTTTCTGAGGATTTTCATGAACAACACCGAACAGCTTTTCTTAAATGAGCTGGATAACAAATTTTGGAAGGCCGCAGACAAACTGCGCTCCAATATGGATGCCGCTAACTATAAGCATGTGGTGCTAGGATTAATTTTTCTAAAGTATGTTTCCGATGCGTTTGAAGCACGCCAGCAAGAATTGATCACCTTGTTCCGTGATGTCGGCAATCCAGACAATATCTACGCCATATCCCGCGACGATTATGCAACGGACGAAGAGTACGCACAGGCGATTCAGGAAGAGCTGGAAGTTGAAGACTATTACACCGAGAAGAATGTGTTCTGGGTGCCGAAAGCCGCTCGTTGGGAAACGCTGAAAAACAAAGCGACTTTGCCCGTAGGCACCGTGCTGTGGGTTGATGAACTCGGGCAGGAAGTGAAGCTGCGCTCTGTTTCCTGGTTGATTGATAATGCACTGGATAAAATTGAAGACTCCAACCCAAAGCTAAAAGGCATTCTTAACCGTATCAGCCAGTACCAACTCGGCAATGAAGTCTTAATTGGCCTGATTAACACTTTCTCCGATGCCAATTTTAATAATCCTGAATATAACGGCGAAAAGCTCCAGCTTAAAAGCAAAGATATTCTCGGCCACGTTTACGAATACTTCCTTGGGCAATTTGCGCTGGCGGAAGGTAAACAAGGCGGCCAATACTACACGCCAAAAAGCATCGTTACCCTGATTGTTGAAATGCTCCAGCCGTATAAAGGTCGCGTGTATGACCCGGCTATGGGCTCCGGCGGGTTCTTCGTTTCCAGCGACCGTTTCATTGAAGAACATGCGGGTGAGCAGCATTACAACGTCGCCGAGCAAAAACGCAACATCTCCGTCTACGGTCAGGAATCTAACCCGACCACCTGGAAGCTGGCGGCGATGAACATGGCGATTCGCGGCATCGACTTCAACTTTGGCAAGAAAAACGCCGATACGCTACTGGACGACCAGCATCCGGATCTGCGCGCCGATTTCGTGATGGCTAACCCCCCGTTCAACATGAAAGAGTGGTGGAGTGCGAAACTGGAAGGTGACGTGCGCTGGCAATACGGCACACCACCTCAGGGCAACGCCAACTTTGCGTGGATGCAGCATATGATTCACCACCTGGCCCCGAAAGGTTCAATGGCGCTGCTGCTGGCAAACGGTTCGATGAGCTCCAACACCAATAACGAAGGCGAAATCCGTCGCAACCTGATCGAAGCCGATCTGGTGGAATGTATGGTGGCGTTGCCCGGGCAACTGTTTACAAACACCCAAATCCCGGCCTGTATCTGGTTGCTGACCAAAGACAAAA
This sequence comes from Yersinia sp. LJYL362, assembly GCF_048323875.1. Taxonomy (NCBI): domain Bacteria; kingdom Pseudomonadati; phylum Pseudomonadota; class Gammaproteobacteria; order Enterobacterales; family Yersiniaceae; genus Yersinia; species Yersinia sp. LJYL362. Next base: position 7,499 of record NZ_JBLWEX010000063.1, on the reverse strand, counting down.
CCGGTGGTAACGGCAAAGCGCACCGTAAAGGCGAAGTGCTATTTATTGATGCCCGCCAGATTGGTTTTATGAAAGATCGCGTACTGCGCGATTTCACTAAAGAAGATATTGCGAAAATCGCCGATACCTTCCACGCCTGGCAGGAAGATAAAAATTATCAGGATGAATCCGGCTTCTGCTTTGCCGCATCTATTGACGATATTAAGAAAAATGACTTTGTGCTGACACCGGGGCGCTATGTCGGTGCTGCCGAGCAAGACGAAGACGATGAGCCCTTTGCTGAGAAGATGACGCGTTTGACGCAACAGCTAAAAGTGCAACTGGAAGAAAGCGCTGAACTAGATAAGCAGATTAAGGCAAATCTGGGGGGGCTGGGTTATGAGTTGTAATTGGCGTATAAGAAAACTCGGTGATTTGGTTACATTCATGTCGGGAGGAACGCCTTCAAAAAGTAATAAAGATTACTGGGACGGAGAAATCCCTTGGATCAGCGCTTCTTCAATGCAATCAACTCGATATAGTGACTCCGATCTTCTAGTTACCGAGAAAGGAAGTCACAACGGGACGCGTTTAGTTCCTAAAGATACCGTATTGCTATTGGTGCGCGGCAGTGCATTACACAATAAAATCCCTGTAGGTATTACTACTCGGGAGGTTACTTTTAATCAAGATGTTAAAGCACTAATTCCTAAAACCCCAGAAATAACTCCTTTCTATCTTTTGTCATGGCTAATATCGATTAAAGGACTTCTTTTAACAAAAGTTGAGAATACCGGAATAGGTGCGGGGAAATTAGATACAAAAATCCTGCAAGATTTAGATATGCCCATTCCACCCAACGATGAATTATTACGACTTGAGTCTTTTTGTAAGGCCCTAGATGAGAAAATTATTCTTAACGAAGCAATCAACCAAACCCTAGAACAAATAGCCCAAACCCTATTCAAAAGCTGGTTTGTCGATTTCGAACCAGTAAAGGCTAAAATCGCAGTTCTGGAAGCGGGTGGTTCACAAGAAGAAGCAACTCTTGCGGCAATGACAGCGATTTCCGGGAAAGATGCTGATTCATTAGCTGTTTTTGAGCGCGAATACCCTGAACAATATGCTGAGTTAAAAGCTATGGCGGAACTATTTCCGTCTGCTATGCAGGACAGTGAGTTGGGGGAGATTCCAGAAGGATGGAATGTTTGTAATATAAAATCATCAGTAACCGAACTTCGTAGAGGTATATCTCCTAAATATACGGAGGAGACAGATGGTGTAATAGTAATTAATCAAAAGTGTATAAGAAATCATACAATTAACTTCTCTCTTGCTCGCTTACATGATTCGAAAAAAAGAACTATATCAGGTAGAGAATTACAAGTAGGAGATGTTCTTGTTAATTCGACAGGAACTGGAACCTTAGGTCGCTTAGCCCCTATTCGTTATTTGGCGGAGACTGTGATTGCCGATAGTCACGTAACCGTTGTTCGTGCAGATACAGCTAAAATAACTGCATCCTACCTGTCTGGATTGCTTATGAAATATGAGCAATTTATTGAATCTAATGGTTCCGGTAGTACAGGCCAGACTGAATTACGAAAAGAGGTTCTCGAAGAAATCTACTTCCCATGCCCTCAGCTGATTTTAGGCCAACTATTTGACAAGTTTACGAGTCGATTAAATGAAAAATTTTCTTTACTAGAACAACAAATTACGGTCCTTTCACAACTCAGAGACACCCTCCTCCCCAGACTCCTCTCGGGTGAAATAACCCTGCCAGAAGCAGAGACCTGGGCTGCGCAAGTGGATACCCAGGAAGCCTAATAAGGATAACGTAATGGAACTTTGGTTAACCCGTGCAGGGTCACAAGGGGAATTTGAGCAGAAATTCCTCGAAGAGGGGCGCATCTATCTTACTTGGGATGAATTGAACAACGATTTGTCCAAATTTGGTAGCCGCCAAAATCTGCTTGAATTATTGCAACAGGTTTACCCAAGCGAAAAGCTCAAACGCTTACAAAACCACAGTAGCCAGATCTGGCCCTTTGCCAATGTAATGCAGTGCGGAGACTGGGTGGTGTTGCCCTCGAAAAAACAACCTGTGGTCTATATGGGGCGCATTACTGGGGATTATGTTTATAACCCGGCAGGCCCAGATCCTTATTATCACTGGCGTAGCGTAGAGTGGTTCGGACAGGAGATCCCGCGATCCCACTTTGGCCAAGATCTGCTCTACAGTTTTGGCGCGTTTATGACCATCTGCCGTATCCAACGCAATAATGCGCTGGAGAGGCTGCAAGTCATGTACAAGAATGGTTGGCTGGCGGAAAAGATCTCATCTCAGATCTATTCCAGCCTGAGTGCTCCCCAATCAAATGCGGGAGATGTCTCTAACGATGCGGAGAGTGAACTTGATCTGGCAGATATAGCCAAGCAGCAGGTGATCAGGCTGATCGAATCGCGCTTCAAGGGGCATGAATTGACTCGCTTGGTCAAAGCTATTTTAGAAGCTCAGGGTTACACCACCTGGCAAAGCCCAGAAGGGGCAGATGGCGGCGTAGATATTCTGGCTGGCAACGGCGTCATGGGCTTTGGTAACCAGACCATCTGCGTCGAAGTGAAGTCTGGTAACGGCACGGTAGACCGTCCAACGGTTGATAAACTGTTAGGGGCAATGTCCAAATTCAACGCCAATCACGGCTTATTTGTTGCCTGGGGCGGCTTTAAGCAGCATGTCCAGCGTGACATGGCCTCTAGTTTCTTCCGCTTACGATTATGGTCGCAGGATCAGTTGCTAGACCAACTGTTTGCGGTATACGACAAACTGGATGACGAACTGAAAGCTCAGCTGCCATTGAAGCGGGTATGGACAGTCGTGACTGACGAATGAGGCTTTAGTTAAGCAGAGAGCCTGACTGAAAAACCTGCGTAATATTGAGGGAACATCAACATGACCGAAGAGCAGTTGGAGCAACAATGTCTTGCCTGGTTTGCCGAAACCGGCTGGGAGGTTCACCACGGCCCAGATATTGCGCCAGACGGTAGCGATCCGCAGCGTAGCTCTTATCATGATGTCTTCCTACGTGGGATACTGACAGACAGCCTACGCATGATTAATCGACACTTACCCGCCGACGTTTTCGATCAGGTTATAGCCCGGGTGACCCACGCACAAAACCCCGATCTGGTGGTCAGTAACCAAGCCTTCCATCATTTGCTGCTGGAAGGGGTGCCGGTGGAATACAAGAAAGGCGATGATGTAATCCATGACCACGCGTTCTTGATCGACTTTGCGCATCCGGCCAATAACCGCTTTATGGCGATCAACCAGGTGACTATCACTGGCGCTAAGCAGCCACGCCGCCCGGACGTTATCTGCTTTATCAACGGCCTGCCGATAGCCGTAATTGAATTAAAAAGCCCGAGCGATGTTAATGCCGATATTTGGGCGGCGTTTAATCAGCTTCAAACGTATAAAAATGAAATCAGCGACCTGTTTATTTGTAATGAAGCACTGGTGATAAGTGATGGTTATAACGCACGTATTGGTTCCCTCACTGCTGATGAAGAACGTTATCTACCCTGGAAAACCATCAACAACGAAGATGATAAACCTCTGTTGGAATGGCAATTAGAAAACGTGGTTAAGGGCTTCTTTAATCGTGAATTACTGCTCGATTACATCCGTTATTTCATCCTGTTCGAAAGTGACGGCAAACGTCTGATCAAAAAAATAGCCGCCTATCATCAGTTCCACGCGGTGCGTGAAGCGGTGAATGCGACCATTGTCGCTTCCACAGGTAAGTTTTTACCACTGCGTAGTAACATCAAACCCGGTAGTAAGAAAGCCGGGGTGGTGTGGCATACACAAGGTTCGGGTAAAAGTATTTCAATGTGCTGCTATGCCGGGAAACTCTTGCAGCAGGCAGAGATGAACAACCCAACAATCGTCGTGGTGACGGACCGTAACGATCTGGATGGTCAGCTCTATACTACGTTTTGCCAGGCAAAAAACCTATTGAAGCAAGAGCCTCAACAAGCCAGCGACCGGGATCAACTGCGCGAAATGCTGGCGGCTCGAGAATCCGGCGGCATCATCTTCACCACCGTGCAAAAATTCGCTCCGCTGGATGGCGAGCAAGCCCATCCGGCATTGAACCTACGCGACAATATCGTGGTGATTTCTGATGAAGCGCACCGCAGCCAGTACGGATTAAGTGCCACGCTGGATAAGGATGGGGCCTATAAATACGGCTATGCCAAACATATGCGTGATGCACTGCCGAATGCTTCGTTTATGGGCTTCACTGGCACGCCTGTCTCTTCTGAAGATAAAGATACCCGCGCCGTGTTTGGTGATTACGTTTCTATTTACGATATTCAGGATGCTGTGGATGACGGCGCAACCGTGCCGATTTACTACGAATCCCGGTTGGCCAAACTCGATCTGAACCATGAAGAACTGGAAGAGCTCTCCAGCCAGGTTGATTATCTGGTAGAAGATGAAGAGACTGACCAGAAAGAGAAAACTAAAGGTGATTGGAGCCGTCTAGAAAAGCTGGTCGGTTCCGAACCGCGTATTAAACAGGTAGCGGCCGATCTGGTTAAACATTTTGAAGCCCGCAACGCAACGATGAATGGCAAAGCGATGATTGTCGCCATGAGTCGCGATATCTGCGTGCGTCTTTATAATGCGTTAGTTGCGCTGCGCCCGGAATGGCATAGCGAGGATGTCGAAAAAGGTGAGATAAAAATCATCATGACCGGTTCAGCATCGGATAAAGAACACCTTCAACCGCACATCTACAACAAGCAAACCAAAAAACGGCTCGAAGCACGGTTTAAAGACTTGAATGACCCGCTAAAAATCGTGATTGTCCGCGATATGTGGTTAACCGGTTTTGATGCACCCTGTTGCCACACCATGTATATCGATAAACCGATGCGTGGGCATAACCTGATGCAGGCCATCGCCCGCGTGAACCGCGTGTTTAAAGATAAACCCGGTGGACTGGTGGTGGATTACATTGGTATTGCCAATGAGTTGAAGCAAGCACTGAAAACCTATACCGACTCCAAAGGTAAGGGGCAGACCACCATTGATGCCAGAGATGCCTTTGCGTTTTTGCTGGAAAAACTCGATGTTATTCATGGTATGTTCGCCAAAACGACTACCGATCCGGGTTTCGACTATTCAGCGTTTGAAAATAATCCGCAGCATGTTTTGCTTGATGCAGCGAACTATATTCTCGGATTGGATGACGGCAAAAAACGTTATTTCGACGTGGTGTTGGCGCTAAATAAAGCCTGGTCGTTATGCAGCACGCTGGATGAAGCGAAGCCGTTGCAAAAAGAACTCGCCTTCCTGTCAGCCGTGAAAGTGGCAATAATCAAACTCACCACCACCGATAAAAAGTTCAGCCAATCCGAGAAGAATTCACTACTGAGCCGTATTTTGGATAACGCCATAGTCGCAACTGGCGTGGATGATGTATTTACTTTGGCTGGGCTGGATAAGCCCAATATTGGCCTACTGTCAGACGAATTTCTGGAAGAAGTACGTGAAATGCCACAACGCAATCTGGCCGTTGAGTTACTGGAGAAGCTGCTTAACGATGGTATTCATGCCCGTACAAATAATAACGTAGTGCAGGAGAAAAAGTATTCTGACCGTTTGAGGGCCGTGCTGCTGAGATACAATAACCGCGCGATTGAAACCGCTCAAGTTATTGAAGAGTTGATCCAGATGGCAAAAGAGTTTCAGACAGCTATGGCGCGTGATGATGCGCTCGGTCTGAATCCTGACGAAATTGCTTTCTACGATGCGCTAGCGGAAAACGAAAGCGCAGTGCGGGAATTAGGTGATGAAACTCTCAAAAAACTCGCCATTGAAGTAACGGCTCAATTACGCAAATCCACGACGGTTGACTGGCAAGTACGCGAAAGTGTGCGCGCACGGTTGCGTATTCTGGTGCGGAAAACGTTGCTTAAATATAAATATCCGCCAGATAAAGCACTGGATGCGGTTGAGTTAATACTGAAGCAGGCTGAAGTGGTTTCTAATAGCTGGACAGCTTAATTAGACTGCTTTAGAAAATAATTTCATGTTCTCATGGGAGTAAGAAATGTCGTTAGGCTTGAGCAACACACTTGTTATTGGAATCAGTGCTACAGCGCTGTATGACATGAGTGAATCAGACTTCATATTCCGTGAGACTTATGAAACAGACCCTGACGGCGCGATTGAAAAATATCGAGCTTATATGCTTGAACATGAGAATAACCCGTTGGAACCTGGAACAGGCTTCCCTCTCGTGAAAGCATTACTTGGACTTAACAAATATCGTCAACCTGATGACAAATCTCCATTGGTAGAAGTTGTGGTTATGTCCAGGAATAGCCCAGATACCGGTATTCGTGTTCTCAATACCATTCGCTACGATAAATTAAATATTACGCGTTCTGCATTTACTGCTGGTGAAACGGTAGCAGACTACCTTGATGCTTTTGATGTGGATCTTTTCCTAACGACAAATGTTGAGGATGCACAAAAAGTTATTGATTCTCGATTTTGTGCTGCGGCTATTTTAAAAGATCCACCTTCAGATGCTACAGAAATTCCTGAAGGGCAAGTCAGAATTGCCTTTGATGGCGACGCGGTGCTTTTCTCAGATGAGAGTGAATTAGTTTATAAAACTCAAGGGATGGCGGCATTTCATGCACAAGAAGACGCCCAACAAGACATACCAATGGCCGAAGGCTCTTATGCAACCTTACTTAAAAAACTAGCACAACTTCAAGAACGTTTACCGACAAAGGTTGAGTATTCCCCGATACGTATAGCCCTTGTTACTGCCAGAAATAGCCCTTCCGAAATGCGAGTGATTAAAACATTACGTAGCTGGGGAGTATATGTGGATGAAGCTTTCTTTCTCGGTGGTGTTGAAAAAACCAAAGTACTAAAAGCTTTTAAACCCCATATTTTCTTTGATGACCAAGATATACACTTGGATGCAGCAGCAAAACTAGTCCCATCAGGCAAAGTACCTTATGCCAGTAGCTCAGAGCTTTTTGTCGCAAAAAAATAAATCCAATAAATATGATTAAACCATAATAAGTATTTATTAAATATAACGTGACAACACAATAGTTTTGATTTCACAGTAAACTAATTACAATTTAATTATTAGGCCATAGTCCCGAATGCTATTTTTTATTGTAAAAGAATTACATTGCGTGGCAAAAATGGTTCTATTTGGGGGCTATCAAGATACACTTTTCAACCAAAGCAATATAGCGCCCCGCCCCCCTTTCATTACTCTTCCTTATTACAGCTTCCAATAACTTGCAGCTATCTCATTCTTGCCGTAATTTCCCCCCTGTAAACTCGCTGTCGATGACAGTCGCCAATGTTTCCAGTATCAGGATGATACCAATGACCTGAGAGAAACGCCTTCGGGTGGTCATAAAGCCAAAGTCATATGGAATGGAGTGTGGTCTGAGACTGACGCTTT
>NZ_JBLWEX010000062.1:0-9324 GCF_048323875.1 Yersinia sp. LJYL362 | reverse complement strand
GCCACCTGAGTTTTACTAAAGCGGCTGATGAATTATTTGTCACGCAAGCCGCTGTTAGCCACCAGATAAAGTCACTGGAGGATTTTCTCGGACTAAAACTGTTCCGTCGGCGTAACCGTTCTTTGCTGCTGACCGAAGAAGGGCAGAGTTATTACCTCGACATCAAAGAGATTTTTACCTCTATCAATGAAGCCACTCGTAAATTGCAGGCACGTAGTGCTAAAGGTGCTCTGACCGTCAGTCTTCCCCCCAGTTTTGCTATCCAATGGTTGGTTCCTCGTCTGTCTGGATTTAATGCGGCTTATCCGGGTATTGATGTCAGAATTCAGGCGGTAGACCGAGAAGAGGATAAACTCGCTGATGATGTCGATGTGGCGATATTTTATGGCCGGGGAAATTGGACCGGGTTGCGTACTGAACGCCTGTATGCCGAATTCTTGCTTCCTGTTTGTGCTCCCAGCCTGCTAATGGGCGAGAATGGATTAAAAGTACCGGCAGATCTGGCTAATCACACCCTGTTGCATGATACTTCCCGCCGAGATTGGATGGCGTATACCCGTCAATTGGGTGTGCCACAGATTAATGTGCAGCAAGGTCCGATATTTAGCCACAGTGCGATGGTGGTTCAGGCTGCTGTGCATGGTCAGGGTATTGCGTTGGTGAATAACGTGATGGCGCAATCTGAAATTGAAGCGGGTCGATTGGTGTGCCCGTTTAGTGATGTGCTAGTGAGTAAAAATGCTTTTTATCTGGTTTGTCATGACAGTCAGGCAGAACTGGGTAAAATAGCCGCCTTTCGTCAGTGGATACTGGCAAGAGCGGCTAGCGAGCAGGAAAAGCTACGCTTTCGCTACGAGAACTAATTTTAATTATTAGGCGATATTAATTTAAGGTTTATGACGATGAATGGTCGTTTAATGCTGATATTTGCTGCCTTGAGCGGTTTTTTCTATGTTGCTTTCGGTGCCTTTGGGGCGCATGTATTGAGTGCCTCTTTGGGGGCGAATGAAATGGCTTGGGTTCATACTGGGCTGGAGTATCAGGGATTCCATACACTGGCTATCCTGGCACTCGCTGTTGCCATGCAACGGCAGATAAGTATCTGGTTTTACTGGAGTGGTGCCTTGTTAGCACTCGGAATATTACTATTTAGTGGCAGTTTATACTGCCTGGCTCTATCGCACCTGAAATTGTGGGTATATATCACGCCAGTGGGCGGAGTATGTTTTCTGGCGGGATGGATTTTGATGTTGATTGGCGCGCTGCGTCTAAGAAAAAGGGCAGAACGCCATGAATAATAAAATTGCTTTATATTGCCGCTCAGGTTTTGAGAAAGAGTGTGCGGCGGAAATTACCGCCAAAGCAGCACAGCTCGAAATCTTTGGTTTCGCTCGGGTAAAAGAAAATAGCGGTTATGTGCTGTTTGAATGTTATCAGTTGGAAGATGCGGATCGTTTGATTCGTGAAGTGCCATTCCGCGAATTGATTTTCGCCCGCCAAATGATGGTTGTGGGTGAGCTACTGAAAGATTTACCGCCGGAAGATCGCGTATCGCCAATAGTTGGTATGTTAACCGGTGTTGTCGAGAAAGCCGGTGAACTGCGAGTTGAAGTTGCTGACACCAATGAAAGCAAAGAGTTACTTAAGTTTTGCCGTAAGTTGACGGTGCCGTTGCGTAATGCAATGCGTGAGCAAAAAATTCTGTCTGCCCGTGAGAATCCTCATCGGCCAGTGGTGCATGTATTCTTTATTGCATCGGGTTGTTGTTATGTTGGTTATTCTTATAGCAACAATAACTCCCCGTTCTATATGGGGATCCCGCGCCTTAAGTTCCCATCTGATGCCCCAAGCCGTTCAACTCTTAAACTGGAAGAAGCTTTCCATGTGTTTATCCCCGCAGATGAATGGGAAGAGCGTTTAGCCAGTGGTATGCATGCTGTCGATTTAGGAGCTTGTCCCGGTGGTTGGACTTATCAGTTAGTGCAACGCAGCATGATGGTTCAGGCCATTGATAATGGCTTGATGGCACAAAGTTTGATGGATACCGGGCAGGTTACGCACCATCGCGTAGACGGTTTTAAATATGAGCCAACACGTAGCAATATTTACTGGTTAGTGTGCGATATGGTGGAAAAACCGGCTAAAGTCACCCAACTTATTATTAAATGGCTGGTCAATGGTTGGTGTCGTGAGGCTATTTTTAACCTGAAGTTACCGATGAAAAAGCGTTTTGAAGTTGTTTCAGAAAATCTGGAAATGATTGATGAACAGCTAAAAGAAAATGGTATTAATGCCCATATTCAGGCTAAGCAGCTCTATCATGACCGCGAAGAAGTTACGGTGCATGTGCGGCGTATTTGGTCTGGTGTGCCGGGCCGTCGTGATGAGCGTTTTTAAAATTTGGTGATATATACCCTAAATAATTCGAGTTGCAGGAAGGCGGCAAGGGAGATAACCCCGATGAGCTTACTGTCGTAAGTGATTCGGGTTATTGAGCGTAGCTAACGCACATGCAGCTTGAAGTATGACGGGTATACACGCAAGGGGCCAGATGGCCCCTTCATTTTTATGCTGATATCACCGATTCAAACGTAGCTGTTGCAAGTTGCCACTTAATGGTAAATCAGTTTTCAGGGTCGCTATTTGTTTGCAAATAAAGGCCATTTCCTGATGCTGTTGCAACTTTTTACGCCATTTCTCTGGTACCGAGTCTAGCTTCTGATAGAGTTCCTCCAGACTGCTGGCTTGTTGCAATAACAGCGCGGCAGTTTTTGCTCCAATACCGGCGACTCCCGGAATTTTACTACTACTGATCCCAGCTAGCCCCCAGTAGTCAGGCAATTGGTGCGGTAAAACGCCAAACTCCTGCTTGACGAACGGCATATCCAACCAGCGTTTTTGGAAGTAATCGCGAATCTGAACATTTGGCGCCAACAGTTGGCAATAGCCTTTGTCGGTTGAAACAATCGTGACCTGATGCCCGGCCTCACCAATTTTTATTGCCAACGTCGCTGCAAGGTCATCAGCTTCATTGCCCGGCGAACTCCAGCAATTAACCCCCAAAGAGTGAAATGCTTCACGGATCAGCGGCATCTCTTGTTGCAGATTATCTGGCATCGGTGAGCGGCCCGCTTTGTAATCAGGCAGAGATTGATGACGCCAACTATCCGAGCGGTCATCTTCATCAAAAACGGCGACTGCATGGGTTGGCTGGCTATGTGAAATAAGCTGTTGCAGTGCATGCTGGCAAGCATTCACACAAGGTGAACCTTGCACCGCATGAATGCGACGAATCAGGTTAAGGGCATCAACAATAAGAAGGTGGATTTGCATTAACGGTCTTAAAACCTATCCCATAAGGGCTATTTTATTGGCCCTGCTTTGCTATAAAGAGCGCACCTGACGGTGCTCAAATAACCTTCAGGTAGCGCCAGCCGGAAGTCCTTACCAGCGCTATCGCTGAGGGGTATTTATTCTTTAACTACAGATTTCATAGCAAGGTGTATAAGCACTGCCTGGTAATTTCATCCGCTGTTGGATAATAAAACCTTGCAACAGCTGGTCCATATGTTTCATTAGTAGAGGATCACCATGCAACTTGAATGGCCCGTGAGCTTCAATGGCATGGATACCCACTTCTTTAACGTTACCCGCAACAATACCGGAGAAAGCGCGGCGCAATGCAGCAGCCAGCTTCTCTGGGGGTTGGTTGTGGGACAAGTCCAGATTGGCCATGTTCTCATGAGTCGGTTCAAAGGGGTGCTGCAAGTCCGACTCGATACGCATAGACCAGTTGAAACTATAAGCATCACCGGTATTACGGCGATTTTCTTTCACCAATGGCATCGCTTTTTTCATCTGACGAGCGACTTCATCCGGGTCATCAATAATTATCTGGTAGTATTCACGTGCTTTATCGCCCAGAGTATTCATGATGAATTCATCCACAACTCTGAAGTAATCTGCACTCTCTTTTGGCCCGGTCAGAATCAGGGGTAAAACCTGCTCCTTATTATCCGGATTCATCAGAATACCTAACAAATAGAGCAATTCTTCTGCTGTTCCCACGCCACCAGGGAAAATAATGATGCCATGAGCGATACGAACAAAGGCCTCTAGCCGTTTTTCAATGTCGGGCATGATAATCAGTTCATTGACTAACGGGTTTGGTGGCTCTGCAGCAATGATTGATGGTTCGGTCATACCGATAAAGCGGCCTTGTTTGTAACGTTGTTGGGCATGACCCACTGCGGCACCTTTCATCGGTGCTTCCATGGCCCCCGGCCCACAGCCGGTGCAGATATTCAATTCACGCAAACCTAACTGGTTGCCGACTTTTCGGGCATACAAATATTCGGTTTCATTGATTGAATGGCCGCCCCAGCACACAATCATATTCGGATCTTCATCAAGATGCAGGGCACGGGCATTACGCAAAATTGAAAAGACCAAATTGGTCAAATGGTTGGAGCTTTCCATATTCAGATGTTGGAAACGCTCGGCGTTTACGATTTGACCATTAACAAACAGAATGTCACGTAAGACTGCAAACAAGTTTGCCTGCAAAGAGCGAATAATTTTACCATCAACAAAAGCATGCTCTGGTGGATTAACCAGTTCGAGTTTGACACCACGTTCGCGGCGCAGCACATTGATATCAAAGGTTTCATAGCGAGATAAAAGCTCTTTGCTGTTATCAGTCAGACTACCTGAGTTAAGAACAGCCAATGAGCAATTACGGAATAAACGGTACAGATCACTACTGGCTGTACGTTTGAGCATATCCACTTCGAACTGTGATAACAGATCCATTGAGCCGAGTGGGCTGACATGTGTAATCAAAGTTACTCCTTTACACCCCTAAGGGTGGTAGTGCCTATATATCAGAGTGCTGCTTTCTGTTTTCCGTGGAATATCAGAGAGACCACTAAGTATCCATTACTGATTTTTATACTGAAAATAGCATAAGGAACCTATAAATAACCTTAACGTTGTCGCTTACTTTTTGCCAATACTAACGTGCTGCTGGTGATAAAGTTGCGCAGGTGTACGCATTTATTGTCGCGCCAGGCGGCCAGTCAATGGCACAAAATCAGTATTGGAACGCCATGGATTGATATCCAGCCCTCCGCGACGGGTATAGCGCGCATAAACTGATAGTGTCTCAGGCTGACAGAAACGCATAATGTCATTGAAAATGCGTTCGACACACTGCTCGTGAAACTCATTATGATGGCGGAAAGAGATCAGATAGCGCAGTAAGGCTTCGCGGTTAATTTGCGGGCCACTGTAGCTTATTTGGACAGAACCCCAATCTGGTTGGTGAGTTATCAGACAGTTAGATTTTAGCAAGTGGCTGACCAGGCTCTCTGTTACGCGGTTTTTACCTGCTGCACCTTGCAGATAATCGGCATTGAATTCATAACTATCGATACAGATATCTTGCTCATCCAGACATTCTCCCGAGAAGTTGGCTATCGGTTGATGTGTCATTTCATCCAGACGGTATAGGGTGACACTCACTTCTCCTTGGGCACAGGCGGATAAATCCTGTTGCAAAGTAGTGCGCACACTTTCCCAGTCAGTAAACGCTGTTTGGTTAAAACTGTTGAGGTAAAGTTTAAAGCTTTTTGACTCAATGAGATTAACGCTATCAGCATTTAGGCTAATTTCACCTACAGCGACTTGTGGTAAGCCCTTACTGTTTAGCCAGGATAGCTCATATAACGTCCAGATATCAGCGCCATGAAAGGGCAGATTATCGGGATATAAACCGAGAGGTTCGCGGTTCATACTGCGTGGCACGGCCTGCAATAAGGTCACGTCGTAGTGATCACAATACGCGGTGGGTTTGCCCAGCGTCAGTTCCGCCAGAGCCTTGTGGTCATGATATGAAGACATGCTGTTCCCATGATGAGAGAAAGGTACAATAGCGGTAGTTTATCAATTAATGCCGCGTTTAACTGCATTTCTAAGTAGGGTAACGCCTTTACCTTGGTGCAGCGCAAGCCGCCGCGATACAGAGAATAACAATGGACCAGAACGTTTCAACGGCACTTAAGAGCTTTACTCAGCGCTATATTGACTTATGGCAGCAGCAAACCGGGCGGCCACCTGCCAGTGAGGAGCTTTATGGGGTACCTTCTCCCTGTAATATAGAAACTCAGGATAATCAGGTGTTCTGGCTGCCGCAGCCTTTTGTTGGTGAAGCTAATCTTGCCAATGTTGAACGAGCACTGGAGATTCAGCTCCATCCAGATATCCATGAGTTTTATACCCAGCAATATGCCGGGGATATGAAAGCTGATTTAGGTGATCACCGCTTTACCTTGCTTCAGGTTTGGAGCGAAGACGATTTCATTCGTTTACAGGAAAATCTCATTGGCCATTTGGTGACACAGAAAAGACTGAAACTCTCGCCAACACTGTTTTTAGCAACAACGGAATCGGAAATGACCATGGCCTCACTGTGTAATGTTAGTGGCAATGTGGTGTTAGAGGAGTTTGGTAGCGGTAAACGGACATTACTGGCATCGACTCTTGCTTATTTTCTGGATGCATTACGTCCTGTATTTCCTGAATAAAGATAAGATTATTGCCCATCCCAGCACAGCTCGTGTGAGAGATCTCTCACACGAGCTGTGAGACATCACTTCTATTCCTTTTATGTGAAATTATTGTATTAGATTTATCTTCAATAAAATCACTTTGTTACAAACATTCATTTTTTTATATATAAAAGCATCCTCCCCATTCTTCTTACAGTACCTTGCCTCTCTTTGTCGATTAAGCGATCCTTTACTCGCCCGATAGGATCTGGCGGAAAGGACGGTATCAGGATGGTGCCACTTCAGGATGAAGGACTCAGGGACTGCTTAGGATGAGTGAAGGGATGTTTCAGGAAGAAACAAAGGACACCTCCAGGATGGAGATTGAGAGCCAGTTCAGGATGATTGGTGGGTTAGGATAACTTCAGGATTGGCACTGGGATGGTGTAGGACAACGCGACGGATTGCTGGTTAGGATAACCGCACGGAAAAGTTTTCAAGGATTGAGCAGGGAGCATCACTTTTAGCTGGATTGCTATGAAACGAATAGAGGGGTACTGGTAAAACAGTACCCCTTTTTTTATCCACATTTTGCTCAATCTACTCCAGTCGTTTAGGGTGTGAGTTTGGGCATCTTGTTCTTCAATGGTATGCTTGGCCGCCGTTGAACCAGCTCGGTGAATAGTTATTTTTTGGTTGAGAGCATAATCATGAATACAGAAAATCAGGTGCGCCAGAGCCTACAGAATATTGAGTTTGCCATGCGGGCCATTGATCTTTGGCAAACAGTTCCACCACAAGCCGAGGCTTTTGAAAGTAATGAGCCTTTTAGCATTGATACTATGGATGCTAAGCAGTGGTTACAATGGGTACTTATCCCTCGGATGTATGCATTGTTGGAATCGAAAGGGCCGCTCCCCACTCGTTTTGCTATTACACCCTACTTTGAAGAAGCGTTGACTGGCGAGGATCGCCCGGATTGCACCTTGCTGCTGGTAGAATTACAGCGTCTCGATGACCTGCTGAATAAAGAAAATCACTAATGCTGGAAATACTCTATCAAGACGAACATATAGTTGCGGTAAATAAACCAGCCGGCTGGTTAGTTCACCGCAGTTGGCTGGATAGCAATGAAACCGTATTTGTCATGCAAACAGTACGTGATCAAATTGGCCAGCATGTTTATACCGTTCATCGCCTGGACCGCCCGACATCGGGTGTACTGCTGATGGCACTGTCCAGCGATGTGGCTCGTGCCCTTTCGTTGCAATTTGAACAGCATCAGATTCAGAAAACCTATCATGCGGTCGTTCGTGGATACGTGCTAGAAGATGGCACTATTGATTATGAGATGACTGAAGAGTTAGACAAGATTGCAGATAAATTTGCTCGCCCCGATAAAGCACCACAGCCTTCAGTTACCCATTATCAGGCCTTGGGTCAAGTGGAAGTGCCTATTGCTATCGGGCGCTATGACACTTCGCGCTTTAGTTTAATGGAGTTAAAACCAGAAACGGGCCGCAAACACCAACTTCGTCGGCATATGGCGCATATTCGCCATCCGATCATCGGTGACAGTGCCCACGGCGATCTGCGTCAGAATCGTGGAGTTGCAGAACATTTTGATTGCTCGCGGCTCATGCTTCATGCCAGTCATTTGCATCTGAATCATCCTGTGACCGGAGAGTCGCTCAGTTTGACGGCGCGTTGGGATGAATCTTGGCAACAGCTGATGTCACATTTTGGTTGGCTGGGTATTGTCCCTCATCTTGAAAGGGTTGAGTTTGCAGCAACGGCCAGTCAGGATAGTGCGTGATTTTTCTCGTTAAAAGGACAACTTTTTATGGCTCAGGTCGGGATTTTTGTCGGCACTGTGTACGGTAACTCACTCTTAGTTGCAGAAGAAGCCGAGAGCATACTGAAAGAACAAGGGCATGAGGTCAAAGTGTTCGATGAGGGCACTTTAGAGGCCTGGCAGTATTATCGTCAACATTATGCACTGGTGGTGACCTCGACAACCGGGCAGGGTGATTTCCCAGATAGCATTGCTTCGCTCTTCATCGCCGTGCGTGATCAGGTTGGATTCCAACCAGAATTGCGCTACGGCATCATTGCGTTAGGTGACAGCAGTTATGATAATTTCTGTGGAGCCGGTCGTGCATTTGATGAGTTATTACAAGAGCAGGGCGCGACGAGGATTGGCGAAAGGCTAGAGATTGATGCTATTGAACATCCGGAACCTGAGGTTGTTTCAGCTTCGTGGGTGGAGCAGTGGGGCCGTCTACTTCAATAATTATTTATTTCAATAACTGTTTATTTCAATAATTATACCCACCATGCTTTAACTCGAACTATTTAGGGTATTAATCCTTAACTCATGAAGTTGCAGGTGAGAGCAATGTTTATTCACCTGCAACACCAATGACTTTAGTGATACAACCTATTTAGCGACCGCTGGTCAGTTTTTCCAGGTCAGCTTCAATTTCAGCAATTTTATTGGTCACTACACTCTCTAAATGACGCAAGTCATCCAGAATCTTACGTTTCAAATCAACTTCAACTTGATCGCGTTTGCACAGTTGATCAAGTTCATCAATGACATAGCGTAGATTTGGGTTGATTTCATTGATTTCTTTGTAGCCATGACCCGCATTATCAGCAACCACAGTTTTGCGTTGGCGTGGGTATTTGAACTTCACACTCTTAGCAAAAAACTCACCTTTATCTTTGCGGAAGTAAATTTTCAGAATGTCGTTATTGGCCTCCTGACGCAGGC
>NZ_JBLWEX010000061.1:0-9301 GCF_048323875.1 Yersinia sp. LJYL362 | reverse complement strand
CATCATTTACAGAACAGGTTAAGCTGTTGCAGGCACCCCCTTTGCAGCTGATGCCAATGTACTAAAGCTAAGATAATGGAGATTCTTATAGTATGAAAAATGTATGGTTAGCACTCGTTGGCATGGTAATGGCATTCAGTGCATCGGCTGCACAATTTACTGATGGTACCCAGTACCAGACGTTGAACAAACCGGTAACCGGTGAGCCCCAAGTTTTAGAGTTTTTCTCTTTCTATTGCCCGCACTGCTACCAGTTTGAAGAGGTTTACCATGTTCCTCAAGCGGTAAAGAAAGCACTGCCGGAAGGGACTAAAATGACTCGCTACCATGTTGAGTTCCTTGGCCCATTGGGCAAGCAATTAACTCAAGCATGGGCTGTTGCTATGGCATTGGGTGTTGAAGAGAAAATCACTCCATTGATGTTTGAAGGTGTACAGAAAACACAAACGGTACAAACCCCTGATGATATCCGTAATGTCTTTATCAAAGCAGGTGTGAGTGGTGAAGACTATGATGCAGCATTAAACAGTTTTGTAGTTAAATCTCTGGTTGTTCAGCAGCAAAAAGCAGCTGAAGACTTAGAACTACGTGGTGTACCAGCCATGTTTGTTAATGGCAAATATATGATTAAAAACGATGGCATGGATACCAGCTCAATGGATACCTATGTTAAACAGTATGCAGATGTCGTTAAGTTCCTGCTGACTCAGAAATAATAGTATAAAAAGAGGGGCTGGATTTTATTAGCCCCTCTTTTCGTTATCAAATATCCGCACACTTCAAATCTGTTTCTATCCCACTATAAAAACATCATGTTATCTAATGTGATAGCTACTCTTCCGAATGCCGATATTTATTAGTCTTAATGTTGTTTTTGATTGGGTTATCTATTCCAGTGATAGGTTATCGCCAATATTTAAGGTACAAAAAGATAAAAATAAGTTTGCGCGAAGGAATAAAAAATCTGTGCCAATAAATTTACGATAAGTAAAATTAACGGACCTTTTAAGGGTAACTGAATAAGTAATATCCACAATTCAGATAACGAAATAATGACAATAGAATAAGAAAGTAATAACCATAACCATATGATTATTAAGATATAAAATATTAACCTATAAAACAAGAGCCAAAAGATATAATCTGCTCATGTTTTTACTCACAAAGTTATCCACAAGCTGGATCTTTAAGATCACAATGTAAAAATGCTCTCTTCCGCACAACAATGGACGCTAAAATTCGTCTCTTGCTGCGAGCTATGGCATTCTTAGCGTCAGACCTTGATGAATAAAGATGAAGAAACTCTATGGCCCAGATTGCAGAAAACCCATTAATCCTCGTAGACGGTTCCTCTTACCTCTATCGTGCTTACCATGCTTTTCCGCCGCTAACCAACAGCAAGGGCGAGCCAACGGGCGCGATGTATGGCGTGTTGAACATGTTGCGCAGTCTGTTGCTGCAATACCGACCAAGCCATGTCGCCGTAGTTTTTGATGCCAAAGGTAAAACATTTCGTGATGAGCTTTTCGCGGAATATAAGTCTCACCGCCCACCCATGCCCGATGATTTGCGGGCTCAAATTGAGCCGCTTCACCAAATGGTTAAGGCTATGGGGCTACCTTTATTGGTTGTTTCCGGTGTTGAGGCTGACGATGTTATTGGTACTTTGGCACAAGAGGCTGAAAAAGCTGGTCATGCCGTATTAATTAGTACCGGTGATAAAGATATGGCGCAATTAGTTACGCCAAATATCACTCTTATTAATACAATGAATAACGCTATTTTAGGGCCACAGGAAGTGTGCGAAAAATATGGCGTTCCCCCTGAACTGATTATTGATTTTCTCGCTCTGATGGGTGACTCCTCCGATAATATTCCGGGAGTTCCTGGTGTTGGTGAGAAAACGGCACAGGCTTTATTGCAAGGTCTGGGTGGATTGGACTCGCTATTTAGTAATTTGGATAAGATATCCACGCTGACATTCCGTGGTGCAAAAACGATGTCGGCCAAATTAGAGCAGAATAAAGATGTTGCCTATCTCTCTTATAAATTAGCCACGATTAAAACGGATGTTGAACTGGATATAACTTGTGATGAGTTGAATGTCTCAGCACCGGATGATGAGCAATTACATCAATTATTCAGTCGTTATGAGTTTAAGCGCTGGCTCGCAGATGTAGAGGCTGGCAAATGGCTGGATGGTAAAAAAGATAGGCCAACAGCGCAGGCAAGTAATAAAGCTTTTGCAGCACCAGAGTCTGCACCTGTGGCTGAAGTGACTGCCGTGCTCTCACAAGAAAATTATCAGACTATCTTGGATGAAAAATCTTTAAGCGACTGGATTGAGCGGCTTAAAAAGGCAGAGGTTTTTGCTTTTGATACTGAAACTGACGGCCTTGATACCCTCAGCAGTAATTTAATTGGCCTCTCATTTGCAGTGGCACCGGGTGAAGCAGCTTACCTGCCATTAGCGCATGATTATTTGGATGCCCCTGCTCAGCTTGATAGGGATTGGGTTCTGGCCCAGCTTAAACCCTTGCTGGAAGATGATAAGGCACTGAAAGTTGGTCAGAATCTTAAGTTTGACCAAAGCATGCTGGTACGTTATGGCATTGATCTGCGTGGTATTGCTTTTGATACCATGTTGGAATCTTATGTTTTAGACAGTGTTGCCGGCAGACATGATATGGATAGCCTGGCGGAGCGCTATCTCAACCATAAGACCATTACTTTCGAAGAGATCGCCGGTAAAGGTAAAAACCAACTCACTTTCAACCAAATTGCGTTAGAGCAAGCTGGGCCTTATGCGGCAGAAGATGCAGACGTTACCCTACAGTTGCACTTGGTGTTGTGGCCGAAGTTACAGCAAAGTGAAGGACTCAAACGGGTATTCCAAGAAATTGAGATGCCGTTACTGCCAATTTTGTCCCGTATCGAGCGGACAGGTGTATTGATTGACAAGAATATATTGGCGGCGCATTCCAAAGAACTGACTATTCGTCTTGATGAGCTGGAAAAACAAGCGCACGAACTGGCTGAAGAGCCTTTTAATCTCGCCTCGCCAAAGCAATTACAGGTTATTTTGTATGAAAAACAAAAACTACCTATCTTGAAGAAAACCCCTGGCGGCGCGGCTTCAACTAACGAAGAGGTGCTGGCCGAGTTGGCGCTGGATTACCCTCTACCGAAGGTTATTCTTGAGTATCGGGGCTTAGCGAAGCTGAAAAGTACCTATACCGATAAACTGCCGTTGATGATTAACCCGGTTTCAGGGCGAGTTCATACCTCTTATCATCAGGCTGTAACTGCCACCGGGCGTTTATCTTCCCGTGATCCTAACTTGCAAAACATTCCGGTGCGAAATGAAGAGGGGCGTCGTATACGTCAGGCCTTCATTGCGCCAGAAGGTTACCGCATCATGGCGGCTGACTACTCCCAGATTGAGCTGCGTATCATGGCTCATTTGTCGCAGGATAAAGGGTTATTGGCAGCATTTGCTGCTGGTAAGGATATCCACCGCGCGACTGCGGCTGAAGTCTTTGGCTTATCACTGGAAAAAGTCACAAACGAGCAACGCCGCAGTGCGAAAGCCATCAACTTTGGTTTGATTTATGGCATGAGTGCATTTGGTTTGGCGCGGCAGCTGAATATTCCTCGTGGGGAAGCTCAGCGTTATATGGATCTCTATTTTGAGCGCTATCCAGGTGTGTTGGAATATATGGAGCGCACCCGAAAACAAGCCGCCGAACAAGGTTATGTCACGACTCTGGATGGCCGTCGCCTCTATTTACCTGATATTCACTCACGTAATGCTACTCGCCGCAAAGCTGCAGAACGTGAAGCTATCAATGCGCCGATGCAAGGGACAGCAGCTGATATTATTAAGCGTGCAATGATTGCAGTGGATGCCTGGTTACAGCAACAACCTGAGCCTTTGGTGCGGGTCATCATGCAAGTACACGATGAATTAGTATTTGAAGTGCATGAGAGTGTGCTGGAAAGCGCCGAACAGAAGATCCGCGAACTGATGGAACAAAGCATGCAACTGGCCGTGCCATTAAAAGTTGATGTCGGTGTGGGTTATAACTGGGATCAAGCTCATTAGTTGTATGGGTAAGTGGTGATAAATAAAGCATTTTATGTAATTAAGCTACATTTAGGCGCGATAATGCGGGAATGATGTGCGCTGAATCGTGACAATTTGTGTAACTATACAACAAAAAATTCTTTTGCCCTGCGAAAAAATGATGTAGAGTTACAGATGTAGGGTACAGAGGTAAGATGTTCTATCTTTCAGACCTTTTACTTCACGTAATCGGATTTGGCTGTATATTAGCCGCCCCAGTCATTTATTGACTGGGGCGTTTTTTATTGGGTCTTTGTCAGAAAATAGACCAGGAAATGGGCGAAATATTGACTGATAGAAAAGCGTCGTTGGGGGGATTTATCACAAAAAACTGGAGCGAAGGTTCTGGTACTGAGCGATATGACTGCCACTCCTGAAGTAACAGCCCTTGCGGGCTGCACATGGCAATAGGTTATTCGCCTTCTTCGTCGTCATACTCGTCAATCATGACTTCTGGCGGGATTTCGCTGAACCAGGTATCCAGCTTTTCACGCAACTTATCGACACCAATCTTTTTCAATGATGAGAAAGCTTCAACCTGAATATCACCCATAAATGGAATGATAGCTTCTCGTACCATGTTTAGTTGGGCTTTGCGAGCGCCAGATGCCAGCTTATCTGCTTTGGTCAGTAGCAGCATAACCGGGGTACCAACGGCGACTGCCCAGGTAATCATCTGCTGGTCCAAATCTTTCAGTGGATGACGAATATCCATCAACACAACCAACCCTTTCAGGCAGTTACGTTTCTGTAAATACTCTCCTAATGCGCGTTGCCACTTGAGTTTCATCTCTTCCGGGACTTCGGCATAGCCATAGCCTGGCAAGTCGACCAGACGTACACCCTCAACCACTTCAAATAAGTTAATCAGCTGAGTACGGCCCGGTGTTTTACTGGTTCTGGCCAAACTTTTCTGACCCGTTAATGTATTGAGAGCACTCGATTTACCTGCATTTGAGCGGCCAGCAAATGCCACTTCAATACCTTCATCACGTGGCAGATGGCGAATATCCGGAGCACTAATGACGAAGTGAGTCATGTGATAGTTAAAATTTCTGATAGTCAAAATTTGTCGTCTCCGTGAGAGATAGCTTACATGCAGCGATTATAACTGCATCGGGCCGAAAAAAGGGGGTTTATCTTTAGTCCCTTTCTACCTGAAGTTGTAGAGGCTGAAGTTGTAGAGGGTTCGCGGCGCACTCTCTATCTGTTTTTTTTCGTGAAATTGCAATTTTTGTGAGTTGGCGGTCATTGTCGGAAAAACTAATCGCTTATCATTGAATGATTGTTAAGAAAAACTTTATTAATAATAGGCTACACTTATCAGCGGTTAATTTGTTTTTATGATTATTTTTTTGAATAAAAACAAATAACTAATTTTTGTAAGCCATGATTTTTAACAGTGCGGGATGTACTGGCAAGGAGCGTAATCACTTAGGAAGAGTGGGGTATGCTTAAGGAATGTAATGGATATACTGTGAGCCAGGGATGATACAGGGAGCTTATATAAAAGGATGTTTATGGACACAGGCCGGAGTGCTGGGTGAGTCGCCTTCAGGGTTGGGGGGATGGCAAGGATGGCGAATTGCAGTAGGGAGAAACCAGGACGTTATATCAGTGTAGGGAATGCACAGTAAGGATATCCTTCCGCAGAAGGTGCGAAAAAAGGCGACAGGTTAATCTGCCGCCTTTTTTCTTTCTCTTCTTTCTGCTAGATTCCGGCCCAATCCTATACTCAATAAATTTCAAGATGCAGGAAAGCGGCAAATAAGAGCATCTGCAACTTGGAAGATGACGGGTATATACTCAATCCGATCCCATACTCATTTAAGAGCACAGGTTATGAAGCAACCAAATAAAGCACCACGCGCTGACCGTGCGGCCCCGAAAGGCACCGCAACGCCAAAGCGTCATAAAAAAACCCGTGTAGAGCTTGATATTGAAGCCCGCGAGCGCAAACGTCAGAAGAGACACAGTGGCAATCGCTCAGGGGCGAGAACCAATGTTGAGGGTAGCAATAAAACGGGGTCAACTCAGGCTCAAGAAAAAGATCCGCGTATTGGCAGCAAAGTGCCTGTACCTTTGGTGGTCGAGAGCAAGGCAAAAGCGAAGCCAACCACTAAGCCAGTGGCTAAAGTTGAAGCTAAGCCACGCCTGACGCCGGAAGAAGAGCTAACCAAGCTTGAAAACGATGAGCGTCTGGATGCATTGCTGGACAGACTCGATAACGACGAAGTATTGAGCAAAGAAGACCAGGCTTACGTTGATCTGACGTTAGACCGTATCGATGCCCTGATGGAGCAATTAGGTATTGAACTGGGTGACGACGAAGATGACGAAGAGCGCGAAGAAAAGCCGGAAGATATCTTAAAATTACTGAAGAGTGGTAATCCAAAAGATACATTTTAACGGATGAAGTGGGTGATCCCGATAATAGCCCTACTACTTACATGTTATCTATTGTGGTTATTGGGTAAACTATGGCGGCTGTCGCAACGAAGAAAGCAGTTGCGCAGCGCTTCTGTGGCCAGACAACGAAAACATCTGCCCCCTAACCGGCCCGGTAAGCGAAAATATCGGAAGGAATGAACATGTCTGAAAACGCTATAGTTTGGGATCTGTCCCTGATTCAAAAATATAATTATTCAGGGCCGCGCTATACCTCTTACCCCACAGCCCTTGAGTTTAGTGAAAAATACGATGAATCTGCTTTTCAGCAAGCAGTGAAACGTTATCCACAGCGGCCTTTATCGCTGTATGTGCATATCCCGTTTTGCCATAAGCTTTGCTACTTCTGCGGCTGTAATAAGTTGGTGACACGCCAACAGCATAAAGCTGATGAATACCTGGCGGTTTTGGAAAAAGAGATCCGCCAGCGGGCTGCGTTATTTGCTGGTCGCCAGGTCAGCCAGATGCATTGGGGCGGCGGCACGCCAACTTATCTAAATAAAACACAAATTACTCATTTGATGAATCTGTTGCGTGAAAACTTTGATTTTCTACCCGGCGCAGAGCAGTCAATTGAAGTTGATCCGCGTGAAATTGAGCTGGATGTGCTCGATCATCTGCGTGCTGAAGGGTTTAATCGCCTGAGCATGGGGGTGCAGGATTTCAATAAAGAGGTTCAACGGCTGGTTAACCGTGAGCAAGATGAAGATTTTATCTTTGCACTGATTGCCCGCGCTAAGGCGCTGGGATTTAACTCAACCAATATTGATTTGATTTATGGTTTGCCAAAACAGACGCCAGAAAGTTTTGCTTTTACTCTCAAGCGGGTAGCAGAACTCAACCCTGATCGCTTGAGCGTATTTAATTACGCCCATTTGCCGAGTCTGTTTGCCGCACAGCGTAAAATTAAAGATGCGGATTTGCCAAGTGCCGAGCAGCGACTGGATATTTTGCAACATACCATCAGTTTCTTAACGGAATCTGGCTATCAGTTCATTGGTATGGATCATTTTGCCCGACCAGACGATGAGCTAGCGATTGCCCAGCGTGAAGGTAAATTACATCGTAATTTCCAGGGCTATACCACCCAAGGTGAGAGTGATTTACTTGGTTTGGGGGTTTCTGCCATCAGCATGTTAGGTGACAGTTACGCGCAAAATGAAAAAGATTTGAAGACTTACTATGCCGTTGTCGAACAGCGTGGCAATGCCTTGTGGCGTGGCCTGACCATGACTGAAGATGATTGCTTGCGCCGCGACGTAATTAAAACACTGATTTGTAACTTCCAAATCAGCTATCAGCCGATTGAACAGCATTATGGTATTCGTTTCGCTGATTATTTTGCCGAAGATTTTGAGTTGCTCGCCCCCTTTGAACAAGATGGGCTGGTGGAGCGAGATGATAAGAGTATCCGTGTAACTCCGCGCGGGCGTTTACTCATTCGCAATATTTGTATGTGTTTCGATATCTATTTACGTAAACAGGCGCGCAAGCAGCAGTTCTCCCGCGTGATCTAATAAAGTCACCCTCAGTGATGAGGGTGATTGCTAAATAAATTTTATTCCATTCCCAATTCTTTCAACTTACGCGTTAACGTATTTCGGCCCCAGCCTAACAGGCGTGCCGCTTCCTGTTTATGTCCTTGGGTGTGACGTAATGCGGTGGTTAACAGTGTGCGTTCCATTTCTGGTTGCGCTTCTGACAGTAAGTCCTGATGACCAGACCGTAATGCCCGATCTGCCCATTGCGCCAGTAATGTCGACCAATTATCCGGCATCCGTTGGCCGGAAGCATCTGGTGTGCTGGTTTCAAATAGCTCAGAAGGTAAGTCCTGAACCAGTACTTCTTGCCCGGCAGCCATCACGGTCAACCAACGGCAGGTATTTTCCAGTTGGCGTACGTTTCCCGGCCAAGGCAGGCGAGTCAGCGCAACTTCTGTTTCAGGATGTAGGTTCTTGGCTTCGACCCCTAACTCTTTCGCGGCGACTTGTAAGAAGTAGCGCGCCAGACGAGGAATATCTTCACGGCGCTCACGCAGTGGCGGTAAATGCACTCGAATGACATTCAGACGATGGAATAAGTCTTCGCGGAATTTCCCTTCCTGAACCCGTAGCTCCAGATTCTGATGGGTTGCAGCAATGATGCGCACATCCACCTTGACTGGCGCATAACCGCCAACCCGATAGAACTGGCCGTCGGCCAATACGCGCAACAGGCGGGTTTGCACATCCAGCGGCATATCACCAATTTCATCTAAAAACAGAGTGCCGCCATCGGCTTGTTCAAAGCGGCCTTGGCGTACCTGATTGGCACCGGTAAATGCGCCTTTTTCATGGCCAAACAGTTCGGACTCAATTAAATCTTTTGGAATCGCCGCCATATTCAATGCGATGAAAGGGGCTTTGGCTCGAGGGCTATGGCGATGCAGTGCATGGGCCACTAACTCTTTACCCGTACCTGATTCACCGTTAATCAGCACGCTAATAGAGGAGCGCGACAAGCGGCCAATGATGCGAAAAACATCCTGCATCGCAGGTGCTTCGCCGATGATATCAGCCGTCGGGCCACTGGCAGGTTGGGTGCGCGCGGGCTGTTGTTGCTCTTGATAATGGCTGATAGCCCGCTCAACCAGCGCGACCGCTTCATCAATATCAAAGGGTTTGGGCAGATAATCAAATGCCCCTTGTTGGTAAGCGCTAACTGCTGCGTCTAAATCAGAATGTGCCG
>NZ_JBLWEX010000060.1:0-9300 GCF_048323875.1 Yersinia sp. LJYL362 | reverse complement strand
TCGTAATGACGCATCGATTATTGCTCCTTACGGATTATTCAGCCTCCTGATAGGGTCAACCGCGGCCCATGGAGGCAAGGAACGTGTTTGTGTGCGGCTGAAAAATGACGCGTAACTATACTTGCGGACGGTTTGAAACTCAAGGATTGCCGGGGATTTATTCTTGTTCTAACCATTACTCAACTAAAACCGCACTTTTTGTTCATTAAACAACCAATGGATGTAGATCCATTAGTCTACTAAATATTTCAATCAAATCATTAGCTCAACATAAATATCATTCACTTTTTTTGACAAAGTGAATCAATTGCCACGTATTTTTAAATTAACAAAAGCGACTAGAATTATTTACATCCACCGCAAAACAAGCGGCGCAGCTAACTGAAAGTCATTCAAAGTGTCTAAACATACCCTAAATAATTCGAGTTACAGGAAGGCGGCAAGCGAAAGAGTCCCGATGAGCTTACTGTGTTGTAAGTGATTCGGGTGATTGAACGCAGCCAACGCGTCTGCGGCTCGAAGTATAACGGGTATAAGATTTTGGAGTCACCTATGAAACATACACTTACTATCGCAGCCGCACTCGGCTTGGTATTATCAACCAGCACGTTTGCCGCCACAGAAATAACCGCTCAACAAGCTATGCAGCAACAGCGCGTCAGTATCGGTGCTCTGTCACTGGGTCACAATGTCATTTCTCCTGATGATGCCACTGCACAAATCAGTAAATTAGCTGATGAACGCGGTGCGACTTCTTATCAGATAATTGCTATGCATGAACCCGGCGACAATAGTTCCATGCACGTTAATGCCGTTCTCTATCGCTAAGATTCAATAGATAAATACAACACCAGAGAAACACCGATAAAAAAGACAATACTCATACCCATTCCCCCGCTTGTCGGGGGTTTTTTATAGATATTTGCTAAAAAAGCGTGTTCCTGCGCTCAACGCTGTTGGCGTAATCTTATGTCCAATCCCCGGTTCTGTAAGATAGGTCAGGTGGTTATCACGCCTGCTGACTTGCAGTGCCTGAACCAAGCGCGCACTCTCCGCCGCTGGCACCACATCATCCGCTTCGCCATGCCAAACCAATAAAGGCCGCTCAGCAATTTTTTCCAACTGATGGGAAAGATCATAATCTGCCAGTGGTGCCAAACGACGTTCAAACTCTGCCGGGCTGAGCTCCCGTCCTGCATCCAAAGGTGGAAACAGCGAATGCGCCAACGAAGTAAAATAACCTGATCCCATAAAATCGGCAGCAACACTGATCCATGGGTAGCGAGCAAACGCGCCTAACGCGGTCATTCCCCCCATTGATGCGCCCGCAACACCCATTCGATCACCGTCAATTAATCCTGCCTGTTGATAATGCTGCTTAAGCCCAGGTAGTTCATCAATATTCGATTTGAGGATCTCCCAGAAATGAGACAACCGCTGAGTTTCATTGCCGTCAAAACGCGCACCATGCATAGCTGCATCCGGCGCTATAGTGCGAAAACCGGCTTGGGCGAAAGCATAGGCAAAATAGGAATAGACTTCTTTTGACGAGGTGTAGCCATGATAAAAGAAAATGGTGGGTAACGGCTGCTGACGCTGGCCCGCAGGGGCCGCATGGATGACCTCAATCCCATTAATGTTTTCCAGCGACATCTCAATCATGGTGAGAATCCTTTGTTTATCAGGCAGCGAACAGGCTTATAACAGATAGATGCAGTGTGCCAAAATGAAGATATAAAGTCTTAAATCAATTTCTTCCAAGATATTCCCTCATACTTGAGGTTGCAGCGTTACACTTGAGAAATAATGGGCTTAGCAGTGATATCGCAGCTGACAAAGAGGCAAAAATGAATTTAAAACGTGTAATGGTGGTCTTACTGATCACTTTGGGACTCTCGGCTTGCAGTGCTTTTCACGTTACTCCGGTTCCACCACCTGTGGCTCAGCCCTATGCCCAGGAAATCACCCGCGCACAGAGCCTTAATTTACAGAAAGTGGGCACCGTTTCAGCTCAAGTATTTGGCAGCCCGATGGATATTGAAGCTGAAATTAAACGTAGGGCCAATGCCAGTGGTGCGCCCTACTATTTGATTATCATGATGTCTGACAGTATTTATCCAGGCATTTGGTACGCCAACGCTCTGTTGTATAAATAACTAGTTGTATAAATAACTAGCAGTATAAATAATTAGTTGTATAAATGATTTCGAGCTTATTTCATGCCGCTGCCGCGACTGAGCAGCAGCGCGCAAACCGCTTCAGGCACCATGTATTGATCCCGGTGATCTAGCGTCATGCGACACCAGGCATCGGCCAATGGCGGCGCGGCAAACCGCAGCAATTGAGATGCACAACACAAGTCAAACAGTTGCTGCGTTATCGCCCGCCCTTGCTCTTCCTTGGGATTTTTCAGCCGCTGCTGCAATTGTCGCCATGCCCGGTCAAACAATCGATTTTGCCCTCGCACCGAATAAAACTCTTGCTGAAGCATTTCTATCGCAGAGGGGAGTTTGCGGAAGGTTCGCAGCACATCAAGGCACATAATATTGCCGGAACCTTCCCAAATGCTGTTGACCGGCATTTCACGGTAAATCCGCGGTAGCTCACTTTGTTCGCAATAACCAATCCCGCCAAGAACTTCCATCGCCTCGGCGACAAACCCGCTGCCCAGCCCACAGACACGATATTTTGCCGCTGGCGTCAGCAACCGACTGAATACCTGCTCATGAACCTCGCCGGTTTTCTCCCATGCACTGGCCAGACGCATCAATAACGCGGTATGGCCTTCTAAACGCAATGCCATACGGCTTAAGACTTGCCGCATCAAAGGCTGGTCAACGAGTGCTTTACCAAAGGCTTGCCGCTGCCAGGCATGGTACAGCGCGACGGAGAAGGCTCTTCTCATCAGGCCATGACTACCGAGCGCGCAATCAAAACGAGTATATCCACCCATTTTCAGAATTTGGCGAATGCCGTCACCTTCATCGCCCAATAACCACGCGGTCGCATTATCAAATTCAACTTCACTGCTGGCATTAGAACGATTGCCGAGCTTCTCTTTCAAGCGCTCTAAGCGAATGGCGTTATAGGTGCCGTCTGGCAATATTTTAGGCAGGAAAAAACAAGATAGCCCCCCTTCGGCTTGGGCCAACACCAGGTGCGCGTCACTTTGTGGTACCGAGAAAAACCATTTGTGCCCGACCAGACGATAAGCCTCACCATTGCCGCGAGCCTGCAGCGGCTCTGCTCTGGTGGAGTTACTTAACACATCGGAACCGCCCTGTTTTTCGGTCATACCCATGCCAATCAATAAACCACGTTTCTGGCTACCGACGATTTGATGCGAGTCATAACGATCTGAAAGCAGTGCTGGTATCCAGCTTTGGAATAGCGGTGGAAGTGTTTGTTGCAGCAGCGGAATGGCACCAAACGTCATGGTTATTGGGCATAATGTCCCCGCTTCCACCTGAGCATGCAGGATGAAACGCGCCGCTCTGGCGACAAAAGAGCCTATCCGCGCATCTTCCTGCCAAGGTAAATTATGCACTCGGTGATTAACCAACTCTTGCATTAACACATACCAGGCAGGATGGAATCGCACCTGATCCAATCTCTGGCCAGCTGCATCATAGCGCAATAATTCTGGCGGATTGGCGTTTGCCAGCCGCCCTAATTCGAGTGACTCCTGTGAGCCAAGTTGAAGTCCAATTAGAGAAAGATCCTCTCCATCCCAGCCAGCATGTTCCCGCATCACTGCTTCCCGCAAGGCCATATCAGACAGATATAAATTACTGTTAGATAACGGCTCAGGCTGGTTGAAAACCAAATGAGTCTGCCACTCCATACCTTCCTCCATTTCGGTACTTATTGCGAAATCGGCATTCATAAATCAGGGTTAAGTATGGTGCAGGCGGGGGTTTTTGCTGACAGGCACATCACAAACAGCGATTAATCCACTCTATATCGCTGATAGTGATGCGAAATTCTCTGTGTGAAAAATAAAAAACAAAAAGCCAACATCCGGAAATGTTGGCTTCAGACTGCTGACAAACTCCAACGACTCGATCTTGCAAGGTGAGGACAGGGAGAAGAGTAAAGCGTCCGCGCCACGGATGGCGCGGCTCGAGCCCCCAGGGAAGGCTTGTTTTAACAAAAAAAGTGTGGCGTCTTTATGATCTGCCTGTTTTCACCGATACAGGCACTTTGTCATTAACTTCAATATTAAATTTTTAGCGCTCGCTGACGTACCGCTTCAAACAAACACACACCGGTAGCAACCGACACATTGAGTGAAGAAACACTCCCTGCCATCGGAATGCTGATCAGTTCATCACAGTGTTCGCGGGTCAAACGGCGCATACCTTCGCCCTCAGCTCCCATCACTAATGCCATCGGGCCGGTCATTTTGCTTTGATACAATGTATGGTCTGCTTCACCGGCAGTCCCGACAATCCAGACATTGTGCTCTTGTAACACTCGCAGCGTGCGCGCCAGATTAGTGACTTTAATCAATGGTACGTTTTCAGCAGCACCACTAGCGACCTTCTTGGCGATGGCATTCAGCTGCGCCGAGCGATCCCGTGGCACGATAACCGCATGGACACCCGCAGCATCTGCACTGCGCAAGCATGCGCCCAGATTATGGGGATCAGTAACGCCATCGAGCACCAACAGGAAGGGGGTTTCTACACTTTCCAGCAATGCTGGCAAGTCATTTTCCTGATACTGACGCCCTTCACGGACTCGCGCCACGATACCTTGATGGACACCACCTTCAACCTGTGAATCCAGCCACTGGCGGCTGGCAACCTGAATCACCAAACCGGCTGCTTCCAGTTCGGCAATCAAGGGCTGTAGGCGACGATCGTCACGACCTTTCAGAATAAAAACTTCCAGAAAACGTTGTGGATCATTGTCTAACAAGGCTTTAACGGAGTGAATGCCGTAAATAATTTCGCTCATGATGCTCTTTTATAAATGATTAAATATAAATGAATGCGGGCGACCAGGGCCGCCCGACAATCAACAGGCCATTATTGGTCACTGCTGGTTTTTTTCTTCGCGCGCTTGGCCTTGGTGGCAGCAGCAATTTTCTTGGTCTTGGCGGATGCTCTTTTCGCTTTAGCTTTGGCCTTTTTCTCGGCCAACGCTTTGTCATCTAACTTAGCGGCGGCATCTGCCGGACGGAAAGCACTATCTGGCTCAAAGTTTGCCGGTTTTTTAGCACGACGAGGGCGTTTCTGCCCACTTCCTGCTGGCGCGCTATCACGACGTGATGAACTCGATGAGCTCGATGAACTCGATGAACTACCACGACCGCCACGGCCAGTGGAAGTATCGCGCATAGTGCGCTGACCATCGGCTTTCTTGGCTTTATCACGCGCCGTTTTGCCTTCACCGCGCGGTTTACGGGTACTGGAGACCAGAGCAAAATCAATTTTGCGCTCATCCATGTGTACCGCCTCAACCCGGATTTCCACGGTATCACCCAACCGGTAAACCTGACCTGAGGATTCACCGATCAAACGCTGACCAATGTTATCGTAACGATAGTAGTCATTATCCAAACTGGAGACATGTACCAAACCATCAATAAACAAATCATCCAGACGGACGAAGAAACCAAAGCCGGTGACGCTGGCAATAATCCCGGTGAAGACTTTCCCCACCTGATCCTGCATAAAATCACACTTCAGCCAATCTGCGACATTACGAGTCGCTTCATCAGCACGGCGTTCAGTCATTGAGCAATGTTCGCCCAATTGCAGCATATCTTCGTACTCACTGTGCCAGCCACCGGTTGGTGTCCAGCGCTCTTTCACATTGCCGTGCTCTTTGGCAAGCTGGTACTTGATAGCCCGGTGCATGGCCAAATCGGGGTAACGGCGAATGGGTGAGGTAAAGTGGCCATAAGACGCTAACGCCAAACCAAAGTGACCACGGTTTTCCGGATCGTAAATCGCCTGTTTCATCGAACGCAGCAACATGGTTTGCAGCATTTCATGATCCGGACGATCCGCAACTTCATCCATCAGCACTGCATAATCTTTTGGCTCTGGTTTCAAACCACCACCAAGTGTCAGACCCAGCTCACTGAGCACACTACGCAGCGCTGAAATATGGTCATCACTTGGGCGGTCATGCACCCGGAACAGCGCCGGTTCGTTATGTTTTTCCACAAACCGCGCGGCGGCGATATTCGCCAGAATCATGCACTCTTCAATCAACTTATGCGCGTCATTACGCACCGTCGACTCAATACGCTCGATACGCCGTTCAGCGTTAAAGATAAACTTGGCTTCTTCGGTCTCGAATGCAATACCTCCACGCTCAGCACGAGCCTGATCCAGCGCCTTGTACATGGTATGCAGTTCTAACAGATGCGGCACCAGCGGCTTATATTGCTCGCGCAGTGATTCTTCACCATCAATGATTCGCCATACTTTGGTGTAGGTCAGACGCGCGTGCGAGCTCATCACCGCTTCGTAGAACTTATACGACGACAGTTTGCCCTGTGCGGAGATGGTCATCTCACACACCATACACAGGCGATCTACCTGCGGATTCAGGGAGCAAAGGCCGTTTGACAGCACTTCCGGCAGCATCGGGACAACTTGTGACGGGAAGTAAACCGAGTTACCACGGCTGCGAGCTTCATCATCCAGTGCAGTGCGCGGACGCACATAATAACTGACATCAGCAATCGCCACCCACAAGCGCCAGCCGCCACCGCGTTTTTTCTCGCAGTAAACCGCATCATCAAAGTCGCGGGCATCTTCACCATCAATAGTCACTAAGGGTAGATTGCGTAAATCCACTCGCCCTTTTTTTGCTTCTTCCGGCACTTGCTCTTTCAGGTCAGCAACTTGTTTTTCAACTTGTGGCGGCCAGGTATGTGGGATCTCATGAGTGCGCAGCGCAATATCTACCGCCATGCTGGTACCCATGTTCTCACCGAGTACTTCAACAATCTTACCCACTGCTTTAGTACGGCGGGTCGGGCGCTGGATCAACTCGACCACCACCATATACCCCATCCGCGCGCCATTGATGGCATCTGGTGGGATCAGAATATCAAAACTCAAGCGGCCATCATCCGGCACCACAAAACCCGTACCCGCATCAGTAAAATAACGCCCGACAATCTGGCTGGTTTTCGGTACTAATACGCGCACGATACGCGCTTCACGACGACCTTTGCGGTCAGCACCAACAGGTTGGGCCAATACCACATCGCCATGAATCGCGGTTTTCATTTGCTCGGCTGAGAGGTACAGGTCGTCTTTACTGCCTTCAACCCGTAAGAAACCAAAGCCATCACGATGACCAATAACAGTCCCGCGCAATAAGTCCAGGCGCTCCGGTAAGGCGTAGCACTGACGACGGGTAAAGACCAATTGCCCATCACGCTCCATCGCGCGCAGGCGGCGACGCAGCGCCTCTAGCTGTTCTTCACCCGACAAATTAAGTTCATTTGCCAGTTCTTCACGGCTGGCAGGTGTTTCGCGTTTCGCGAGATGAGCCAAAATGAACTCCCGGCTAGGGATGGGTGACTCATATTTTTCTGCTTCTCGCTCCAAGAATGGATCTTGTGACATTGCGGTTCCTCCGTTGTCAGCAGCAGCTTGCTATACGTGTTTTATTATAAGAATTACTCAACAAGTAATAGCTTGTAGAGCGGGGTATTATCTTGAACCATATCGGCTAAAGTATAGTTATCCAGCTCGTTAAGGAAACTTTGTACCGCCTGATTAAGCACTTGTTTCAAGCGGCAAGCGGGGGTTATATGGCAAAAATCACTACTGCAATTGACCAGAGAAAGTGGTTCTAACTGGCGCACAACGTCACCAATTCGAATTTGGTCAGCCGGTTTACCTAACCGTATGCCGCCATTCTTCCCCCGTACAGCGGTTACCAACCCGACACGACTCAACTGATTGATTATTTTAACCATATGATTGCGAGACACGCCATAGACCTCGGTCACCTGAGAAATGCTGGTCATTTGGCCTTCAGGCAGCGAGGCCATATAAGTAAGCGCCCGCAAACCATAATCAGTAAAACTTGTTAACTGCACGTATACCCCTGAGTATCAGTTTACCCGGCTTAAACCCATCTAAGATGACACGTTTTGGATAGGTTAATAAGTGCGATTCTAAGTGCTATTTAGAAACTTATAGATTGAATGATAAACCAGCCACAAAGCTTGCGACTAATCATTTAGATAAAGGGCGGGTTTTTTGATGTAAAAATGGCTGACCGGAGATAACTTTCTGGTGAATCTAAGACAATGAACCGGACATAAGCCCGGTTCATTAGCATCTGAATTCTGATTATTTAGCTATTTGCTAATAAATCATGCATCAAATGGGTCGCGCAGGATCATGGTTTCTTCACGATCCGGGCCGGTAGAGATGATATCAACCGGAACACCTGTCAGCTCTTCTACACGCTTGATGTAGTTCAGCGCTGCCTGTGGCAACTTGCTGTGTTCTTTTACGCCAAAGGTCACTTCTGACCAGCCTGGCATGGTTTCGTAGATTGGCTCAATACCTTCCCAGCCTTCAGCAGCCAGTGGAGTGGTATCAACTTCGCGGCCATCTGGCATGCGGTAGCCAACACACAGTTTCACTTCTTTCAGACCATCCAGCACGTCCAGTTTGGTCATGCAGAAGCCAGACAAGGAGTTGATCTGCACAGCACGACGTACTGCAACGATATCCAACCAACCGGTACGACGGCTACGGCCAGTGGTCGCGCCATATTCGTTACCTTGCTTACGCAGGAACTCACCTGTTTCATCGTTCAGTTCAGTCGGGAATGGACCTGCACCAACACGAGTGGAATAGGCTTTCACGATACCCAGCACGTAATCAACATAACGTGGGCCCAGGCCAGAGCCTGTCGCAACGCCACCCGCTGTGGTGTTCGATGAAGTCACATACGGATAAGTACCGTGGTCGATGTCCAGCAAGGTGCCTTGAGCGCCTTCAAACATCATGAAATCACCACGCTTACGCGCACTGTCCAGCAATTCGGAAACATCAACTACCATTGCAGTCAGAATATCGGCAATAGCCAATACTTCATCCAGCACTTTTTGATAGTCAACCGCTTCTTCTTTGTAGTAGTGCACCAACTGGAAGTTGTGGTAATCCACAATTTCTTTCAGCTTGATTGCGAAGGTTTCTTTGTTGAACAAATCACCTACGCGCAGACCGCGGCGGGCAACTTTATCTTCATAGGCAGGGCCGATACCACGACCGGTAGTACCGATTGCTTTTGCACCACGTGCTTTTT
>NZ_JBLWEX010000059.1:0-9259 GCF_048323875.1 Yersinia sp. LJYL362 | reverse complement strand
GCCTGCGTCAGGAGGCCAATAACGACATTCTGAAAATTTACTTCCGCAAAGATAAAGGTGAGTTTTTTGCTAAGAGTGTGAAGTTCAAATACCCACGCCAACGCAAAACTGTGGTTGCTGATAATGCTGGCCATGGCTATAAAGAAATCAATGAAATCAACCCGAATCTACGTTATGTCATTGATGAACTTGATCAGTTGTGCAAACGTGATCAAGTTGAAGTTGATTTGAAACGTAAGATTCTGGATGACTTGCGTCATTTAGAGAGTGTAGTGACCAATAAGATTGCTGAAATTGAAGCTGACCTGGAAAAACTGACCAGCGCTCGCTAAATAGGTTGTATCACTAAAGTCATTGGTGTTGCAGGTGAATAAACATCGCTCTCACCTGCAACTTCATGAGTAAAGGGTTAATACCCTAAATAAGTAGACGGCCCCACTGCTCCACCCACGAAGCGGAAACCACCTCTGGTTCCGGATGTTCAATGGCATCAATCTCTAGTCTTTCACTAATTCGTGTCGCGCCTTGCTCTTGTAATAATTCATCAAATGCACGCCCGGCTCCACAGAAATTATCATAACTGCTGTCCCCCAACGCAATGATGCCATAGCGCAATTCTGGCTGGAATCCAACCTGATCGCGCACGGCGACGAAGAGCGAAGCAATGCTGTCCGGGAAATCACCCTGCCCGGTTGTTGAGGTCACCACCAGCACATAATGTTGACGATAATATTGCCAGGCCTCTAAAGTGCCCTCATCGAACACTTTGACCTCGTGCCCCTGTTCTTTCAGTATGCTCTCAGCTTCTTCTGCAACTAAGAGTGAGTTACCGTACACAGTGCCGACAAAAATCCCGACCTGAGCCATAAAAAGTTGTCCTTTTAACGAAAAAAATTACGCACTATCCTGACTCGCCGTTGCTGCAAACTCAACCCTTTCAAGATGAGGGGCAATACCTAGCCAACCGAAATGTGACATCAGCTGTTGCCAGGATTCATCCCAACGCGCCGTCAAACTGAGCGACTCTCCGGTCACTGGATGAGTGAGATGCAAATGGCTGGCATGAAGCATGAGCCGTGAGCAATCAAAATGCTCTGCAATCCCACGATTCTGACGCAGATCGCCGTGGGTACTGTCACCGATGATCGGGTGGCGAATATGCGCCATATGCCGACGAAGTTGATGCTTGCGGCCCGTTTCTGGTGTTAACTCCATTAAACTAAAGCGCGCAGTGTCATAACGCCCGATAGCAATAGGCACTTCCACTTGAGCCAGGGCCTGATAATGGGTGACTGAAGGCTGTGGTGCTTTATCAGGGCGGGCGAATTTATCCGCAATTTTGTCTAACTCTTCAGTCATCTCATAATCAATAGTGCCATCGTCCAGCACATATCCACGCACGACCGCATGATAGGTTTTCTGAATCTGATGCTGTTCAAATTGCAACGAAAGGGCACGAGCCACATCGCTGGACAGTGCCATCAGCAGCACACCCGATGTCGGGCGGTCCAGGCGATGAACGGTATAAACGTGCTTGCCAATTTGGTCGCGTACAGTTTGCATGACAAAGACGGTTTCATTGCTATCCAGCCAACTACGGTGGACAAGCCAACCGGCAGGTTTATTTACCGCAACTATATGTTCGTCTTGATAGAGTATTTCCAGCATTAGTGGCTTTCTTTATTCAGCAGGTCATCGAGACGCTGTAATTCTACCAGCAGTGAGGTGCAATCTGGGCGGCCCTCGCCAGTCAGCGCTTCTTCAAAATAAGGTGTAATAGCAAAACGTGTGGGGAGTGGCCCTTTTGATTCCAACAATGCGTACATCCGGGGGATAAGTACCCATTGTAACCACTGCTCAGCATCCATGGTATCAATGCTGAAAGGCTCATTACTGTCAAAAGCCTCGACTTGTGGCGGAACTGTTTGCCAAAGATCAATGGCCCGCATGGCAAGCTCGATATTCTGTAGGCTCTGGCGCACCTGATTTTCTGTATTCATGATTATGCTCTCAACCAAAAAACAACCATTCACCGGGCTGGTTCAACGGCGGCCAAGCATACCATTGAAGAACAGGATGCCCAAGTTCACACCCTAGACGACAGAAGGGGATTGAGCAAAATATAGATAAAAAAAGGGGTACTGTTTTACCAGTACCCCTCTATTCGTTTTATAGCAATCCAGCTAAAAGTGATGCTCCCTGCTCAATCCTTGAAAACTTTTCCGTGCGGTTATCCTAACCAGCAATCCGTCGCGTTGTCCTGCACCATCCCAGTGCCAATCCTGAGGTTATCCTAACCCACCAATCATCCTGAACTGGCTCTCAATCTCCATCCTGGAGGTGTCCTTTGTTTCTTCCTGAAACATCCCTTCACTCATCCTAAGCAGTCCCTGAGTCCTTCATCCTGAAGTGGCACCATCCTGATACCGTCCTTTCCGCCAGATCCTATCGGGCGAGTAAAGGATCGCTTAATCGACAAAGAGAGGCAAGGTACTGTAAGAAGAATGGGGAGGATGCTTTTATATATAAAAAAATGAATGTTTGTAACAAAGTGATTTTATTGAAGATAAATCTAATACAATAATTTCACATAAAAGGAATAGAAGTGATGTCTCACAGCTCGCGTGAGAGATCTCTCACACGAGCTGTGCTGGGATGGGCAATAATCTTATCTTTATTCAGGAAATACAGGACGTAATGCATCCAGAAAATGAGCAAGAGTCGATGCCAGTAATGTCCGTTTACCGCTACCAAACTCCTCTAACACCACATTGCCACTGACATTACACAGTGAGACCATGGTCATTTCCGATTCCGTTGTCGCTAAAAACAGTGTTGGCGAGAGTTTCAGTCTTTTCTGTGTCACCAAATGGCCAATGAGATTTTCCTGTAAACGAATGAAATCGTCTTCGCTCCAAACCTGAAGCAAGGTAAAGCGGTGATCGCCTAAATCAGCTTTCATGTCCCCGGCATATTGCTGGGTATAAAACTCATGGATATCAGGATGAAGCTGAATCTCCAGTGCCCGTTCAATATTGGCAAGATTCGCGCCACCAACAAAAGGCTGCGGCAACCAAAACACCCGATTATTCTGAGTTTCTACATTACAGGGAGAAGGCACCCCATAAAGCTCCTCACTGGCAGGTGGCCGCCCGGTTTGCTGCTGCCATAAGTCAATATAGCGCTGAGTAAAGCTCTTGAGTGCCGTTGAAACGTTCTGGTCCATTCTTATTCTCTGTATCGCGGCGGCTTGCGCTGCACCAAGGTAAAGGCGTTACCCTACTTAGAAATGCAGTTAAACGCGGCATTAATTGATAAACTATAGCTATTGTACCTTTCTCTTATCATGGGAACAGCATGTCTTCATATCAAGACCACAAGGCTCTGGCGGAACTGACGCTGGGCAAACCCACCGCGTATTGTGATCACTACGACGTGACCTTATTGCAGGCCGTGCCACGCAGTATGAACCGCAAACCTCTCGGTTTATATCCTGATAATCTGCCCTTTCATGGTGCTGATATCTGGACGTTATATGAGCTATCCTGGCTAAACAGTAAGGGCTTACCACAAGTTGCTGTGGGTGAAATTAGCCTAAATGCTGATAGCGTTAACCTCATTGAGTCAAAGAGTTTTAAACTTTACCTCAACAGTTTTAACCAAACAGCGTTTACTGACTGGGAAAGTGTGCGCACTACTTTGCAACAGGATTTATCCGCCTGTGCCCAAGGAGACGTCAGTGTCACCCTATACCGTCTGAATGAAATGACACATCAACCGATAGCCAACTTATCGGGAGAATGTCTGGATGAGCAAGATATCAGGATCGATAGCTATGAGTTCAATGCCGATTACCTACAAGGGGCAACAGGTGAAAGTCTCGTAAAAGAGAGCCTGGTCAGCCACTTGCTAAAATCCAACTGCTTGATAACCCACCAACCGGATTGGGGCTCAGTCCAAATCAGCTACAGTGGCCCACAGATTAACCGGGAGGCTTTACTGCGCTATTTGGTCTCTTTCCGCCATCATAATGAGTTCCACGAGCAGTGTGTCGAACGCATTTTCAATGACATTATGCGTTTCTGCCAGCCTGAGACACTGTCAGTTTATGCGCGCTATACCCGCCGTGGGGGGCTGGATATCAATCCATGGCGTTCCAATATTGATTTTATGCCCTTAACCGGCCGCCTGGCGCGGCAATAAATGCGTACATCTGCGCAACTTTATCACCAGCAGCACGTTAGTATTGGCAAAAAGTGAGCGACGACGTTAAGGTTAATTATAGGTTCCTCATGCTATTTTCAGTATAAAAATCAGTAATGGATACTTAGTGGCCTCTCTGATATTCCACGGAAAACAGAAAGCAGCACTCTGATACACAGGCACTACCACCCTCAGGGGTGTAAAGGAGTAACTTTGATTACACATGTCAGCCCACTTGGCTCAATGGATCTGTTATCACAGCTCGAAGTGGATATGCTCAAACGTACAGCCAGCAGTGATCTGTACCGTTTATTCCGTAATTGCTCATTGGCGGTTCTTAACTCAGGGAGCCTGACCGATAACAGCAAAGAGCTTTTATCTCGCTATGAAACCTTTGATATCAATGTGCTTCGCCGCGAACGCGGTGTAAAACTCGAACTGGTTAACCCACCAGAGCATGCTTTTGTTGATGGTAAAATTATTCGCTCTTTGCAGGCAAACCTGTTTGCGGTCTTGCGTGACATTCTGTTTGTGAATGGTCAAATAGTCAACGCTGGGCGTTTCCAACACCTGGATATGGAAAGCTCCAGCCATTTGACCAATTTGGTCTTTTCCATTTTGCGTAATGCCCGAGCACTCCATCTTGATGAAGATCCAAATATGATTGTTTGCTGGGGCGGCCATTCAATCAATGAAACCGAATACTTGTATGCCCGTAAGGTCGGCAGCCAATTGGGGTTGCGTGAGTTGAATATCTGTACCGGCTGTGGCCCCGGAGCCATGGAAGCACCGATGAAAGGGGCCGCAGTAGGTCATGCCCAACAACGTTACAGACAAGGCCGCTTTATCGGTATGACCGAGCCGTCAATCATTGCCGCAGAGCCACCAAACCCGTTAGTCAATGAACTGATTATCATGCCAGACATTGAAAAACGACTCGAAGCCTTTGTTCGTATCGCCCATGGCATCATTATTTTCCCTGGTGGCGTGGGAACAGCAGAAGAATTGCTCTATTTGTTAGGTATTCTGATGAACCCACATAATAAGGAGCAGGTTTTACCCCTGATCCTAACCGGGCCAAAAGAGAGTGCAGATTACTTCAGAGTCGTGGATGAATTCATCATGAACACACTGGGTGACGAAGCACGCAAATACTACCAGATAATTATTGATGCCCCGGATGAAGTCGCTCGTCAGATGAAAAAAGCGATGCCATTGGTGAAAGAGAATCGCCGTAATACCGGTGATGCTTATAGCTTCAATTGGTCTATGCGTATTGAGGCTGACTTGCAGCACCCCTTTGAGCCGACTCATGAGAACATGGCCAATCTGGACTTATCCCACAATCAACCCCCTGAGAAACTGGCTGCCGCATTACGCCGTGCTTTCTCCGGTATTGTGGCGGGTAACGTCAAAGAAGTGGGCATTCATGCTATTGAAGCTCACGGGCCATTCAAGTTGCATGGTGATCCTTTACTAATGAAACATATGGACCAGCTGTTACAAGGCTTCATTATCCAGCAGCGGATGAAGTTACCGGGCAGTGCTTACACACCTTGCTATGAAATTTGTAGTTAAAGAATAAATAACCCTCAGCGATAGCGCTGGCACGGACTTGTGGCTGGCGCTACCTGAAGGTTGTTTGAGCACCGTCAGGTTCGCTCTTTATAGCAAAGAAGGGCCAATAAAATAGCCCTTATGGGATAGGTTTTAAGACAGTCCATGCAAATCCACCTTCTTATTGTTGATGCTCTTAATCTGATTCGTCGCATTCATGCGGTACAAGGTTCACCTTGTGTAAATGCTTGTCAGCATGCGCTGCAACAGCTTATTTCACATAGCCAGCCAACACATGCCGTCGCCGTTTTTGATGAGGATGACCGCTCGGACAGTTGGCGTCATCAATCTCTGCCGGATTACAAAGCAGGCCGCTCACCGATGCCAGATAATCTGCAACAAGAAATGCCGCTGATCCGCGCAGCATTCCACTCATTAGGGGTTAATTGCTGGAGTTCACCGGGCAATGAAGCTGATGACCTTGCTGCGACATTGGCGATAAAAATTGGTGGGGCCGGGCATCAGGTCACTATTGTTTCAACCGACAAAGGCTATTGCCAGCTATTAGCACCAAATGTTCAGATTCGCGATTACTTCCAAAAACGCTGGCTGGACATGCCATTTGTAAAGCAGGAGTTTGGCGTGTTACCGCACCAATTGCCTGACTACTGGGGGCTCGCCGGGATCAGCAGCAGTAAAATTCCGGGCGTCGCCGGCATTGGAGCAAAAACTGCCGCACTATTATTGCAACAAGCAAACAGTCTGGAGGAACTCTATCAGGGGTTAGATTCAGTGCCAGAGAAATGGCGCAATAAGTTGCAACAGCATCAAGAAATAGCCTTTATTTGCAAACAAATAGCGACCCTGAAAACTGATTTGCCATTAAGTGGCAACCTGCAGCAGCTACGTTTAAATCGGTGATATCAACATAAAATACTAAGGGGCCAACCGGCCCCTTGCGTGTATACCCGTCATACTTCAAGCTGCATGTGCGTTAGCTACGCTCAATAACCCGAATTACTTACGACAGTAAGCTCATCGGGGTTCTCTCCCTTGCCGCCTTCCTGCAACTCGAATTATTTAGGGTATATATCATCAAATGTTAAAAACGCTCATCACGGCGGCCTGGCGCACCAGACCAAATACGCCGCACATGCACCGTGACTTCTTCACGGTCATGATAAAGCTGCTTGGCCTGAATATGGGCGTTAATACCATTTTCTTTAAGCTGTTCATCGATCATTTCCAGATTCTCCGAAACAACTTCAAAACGTTTTTTCATCGGTAACTTCAGGTTAAAAATCGCCTCGCGGCACCAACCGTTGACCAACCATTTAATAATAAGTTGAGTGACTTTGGCCGGTTTTTCCACCATATCGCACACTAACCAGTAAATATTGCTGCGCGTTGGCTCATATTTAAAACCGTCTACGCGATGATGCGTAACCTGCCCGGTATCCATCAAGCTTTGTGCCATCAAACCATTATCAATGGCCTGAACCATCATGCTGCGTTGCACTAACTGATAAGTCCAGCCACCGGGGCAAGCCCCTAAATCGACAGCATGCATGCCACTGGCTAAACGCTCTTCCCATTCGTCAGCAGGGATAAATACATGGAAAGCCTCTTCCAGTTTGAGGGTTGAACGGCTTGGGGCATCAGACGGGAACTTGAGACGCGGGATACCCATATAGAATGGGGAGTTATTGTTGCTATAAGAATAACCAACATAACAACAGCCCGATGCGATAAAGAATACATGCACTACTGGCCGATGAGAATTCTCACGGGCAGACAGAATTTTTTGTTCGCGCATTGCATTACGCAGCGGCACCGTCAACTTACGACAAAACTTAAGTAATTCTTTGCTTTCATTGGTGTCAGCAACTTCAACCCGCAGTTCACCGGCTTTCTCGACAACACCGATTAACATACCAACAATTGGCGATACACGATCTTCCGGTGGTAAATCTTTCAGTAACTCGCCTACAACCATCATTTGGCGGGCAAAAATCAACTCGCGGAATGGCACTTCACGAATCAAACGATCCGCATCTTCCAACTGATAGCATTCAAATAGCACATAACCGCTATTTTCTTTTACCCGCGCGAAACCAAAGATTTCAAGCTGTGCTGCTTTGGCGGTAATTTCCGCCGCACACTCTTTCTCAAAACCTGAGCGGCAATATAAAGCAATTTTATTATTCATGGCGTTCTGCCCTTTTTCTTAGACGCAGCGCGCCAATCAACATCAAAATCCATCCCGCCAGAAAACATACTCCGCCCACTGGCGTGATATATACCCACAATTTCAGGTGCGATAGAGCCAGGCAGTATAAACTGCCACTAAAGAGTAACGTTCCGAGTGCTAACAAGGCCCCACTCCAGTAAAACCAAATACTTATCTGCCGTTGCATGGCAACAGCGAGTGCCAGGATAGCCAGTGTATGGAATCCCTGATACTCCAGCCCG
This sequence comes from Yersinia sp. LJYL362, assembly GCF_048323875.1. Lineage (NCBI taxonomy): Bacteria > Pseudomonadati > Pseudomonadota > Gammaproteobacteria > Enterobacterales > Yersiniaceae > Yersinia > Yersinia sp. LJYL362. The sequence goes on along the minus strand of NZ_JBLWEX010000059.1, from coordinate 1,027 downwards.
GTATGAACCCAAGCCATTTCATTCGCCCCCAAAGAGGCACTCAATACATGCGCCCCAAAGGCACCGAAAGCAACATAGAAAAAACCGCTCAGGGCAGCAAATATCAGCATTAAACGACCATTCATCGTCATTAACCTTAAATTAATATCGCCTAATCATTGAAATTAGTTGTCGTAGCGAAAGCGTAGTTTTTCCTGCTCGCTAGCCGCTCTTGCCAGTATCCACTGACGAAAGGCGGCTATTTTACCCAGTTCTGCCTGACTGTCATGACAAACCAGATAAAAAGCATTTTTACTCACCAGCACATCACTAAACGGGCACACCAATCGACCCGCTTCAATCTCAGACTGCGCCATCACGTTATTCACCAACGCAATACCTTGCCCATGAACTGCGGCCTGAACCACCATCGCACTGTGGCTAAATATTGGGCCTTGCTGCACATTAATCTGCGGTACACCCAATTGACGGGTATACGCCATCCAATCTCGGCGGGAAGTATCATGCAACAGGGTGTGATTAGCCAGATCTGCCGGTACTTTTAATCCATTTTCGCCCATTAGCAGGCTGGGAGCACAAACAGGAAGCAAGAATTCAGCATATAGACGTTCGGTACGCAAGCCGGTCCAATTTCCCCGGCCATAAAATATTGCCACGTCTACGTCATCAGCAAGTTTGTCCTCTTCTCGGTCTACCGCCTGAATTCTGACATCAATGCCCGGATAAGCCGCATTAAATCCAGAAAGGCGGGGAACCAACCATTGAATAGCAAAACTGGGCGGAAGACTGACGGTCAGAGCACCTTTCGCGCTACGTGCCTGCAATTTACGAGTGGCTTCATTGATAGAGGTAAAAATCTCTTTGATGTCGAGGTAATAACTCTGCCCTTCTTCGGTCAGTAGCAAAGAACGGTTACGCCGACGGAACAGTTTTAGTCCGAGAAAATCCTCCAGTGACTTTATCTGGTGGCTAACAGCGGCTTGCGTGACAAATAATTCATCAGCCGCTTTAGTAAAACTCAGGTGGC
>NZ_JBLWEX010000058.1:0-9241 GCF_048323875.1 Yersinia sp. LJYL362 | reverse complement strand
TTGTACAGATGCTGTGTCCGGATTGTCGCATTCCCTGGAAAGTTAAAGCCCCGCAACTGATACCAGAAATCCGTATGCGCCTCGAACGTTATTGTGGAGTAAAGGGGATTTGTCACCCGCAACAACTTTGGTTTCGGAGTGAAGAAGGATGTGCACATTGCCAGCAACGACTGGCGATTAGTGATCGTATTGTTAGTCGTGGTGTGATCGGGCGCAGTGTGGTAGCCGAGGTGATCCGCCCCGATGCGCGATTTATGTTGCTGTACCTGACTCATGGGCCAGCAGTGGCCAGACAATACTGGGTTAACTCACTGGCAGGCATAACACGCGTGACTCATTTGCTGCACAAATTAGCGGCGGGGTTGGTCGACCCCCTTGAGGCCGATCTGGTTTGCCCGCTAGATGAAGATTACATTTTGGCCTGTGAGGTGCCTGATGTCTGAAAAGTGTTTTCGGCCGGCCCGCAACATGTCGTTGGGGCAGCGTCTGCGTTATGAGCTGGTACGCCATACGTTTAGTACTCGTTATCGCCTGCAATTCTATGATGCGCTGCGTTTTTTACTGGGAAATGGCACCCCCTTGGGCACTGCGTTGCAGATGATTGCCGAGGTTCATACTGATTTTGGTCGGCACTGGCACCCTTATGGCGATTTGGTGGATGACTGTCTGGAGTCGTTATCGGATAACGGCGCAGGACGTACATTTGAGGATGTATTAGCCGCTTGGGGGCCATTGGAAGAGGCTGCACTAATCAGCACTGGAATGCGCAGTGGCAAGTTACCGGAAGCACTACTGCAAGCAGGCAAGCTGGTCGAAGCCCGCCGCCGTATTTTGACACTGGTGAGCAAAATGTCCCTTTATCCACTGCTGCTGTTTTGCTTGGGCGGCGGCATGTTGGTCATTAACGGTGCCTACCTTATCCCCACACTAAGGAAACTTTCTGATCCGCAAAACTGGACTGGTGCGTTAGGTTTTATGCATGCACTGGCCAACTTTACCGATAAGCGGGGTGTTGCTGCTGTAGGTATGGTTGCCATCCTGGTTGGGCTGGTGCTGTGGTCCCTCCCCCGTTGGCGTGGCCGGTTACGCCGCTTGGCTGACAACATGGTGCCCTGGTCGGTCTACCAAGACATTCAGGGGGCGGTGTTTCTGATAAATATGGCGGCACTTCTAAGAGCGAATGTGCAGACGTTAGAGGCACTGCAAATCTTACTACCGTTTTCTTCTCCCTGGTTGCAAGAACGCCTCGACGCCATTATTGCCGGTGTCGAACAAGGCGATCATCTGGGTAAGGCACTACGTAATAGCGGTTATCAATTTCCCAGTAAAGAAGCGGCTAATTATCTCTCCTTGCTAACCGAAGGGGATGGCGCGCCAGATATTATTGGCCGTTACGGCGACCGTTGGCTGGAGCAAACACTTGAGCGGGTCAATAAGCGCGTCATGGTAGTGATGCTTTTCTCTCTGCTGCTGATTTTCAGTTTCTTCTTACTCATCTTGTCAACGGTGATGCAAATTCAGGATATGACCAGTGACTCAATGTAATAAGGAGTTTGATAATGTCATTTCATGTGGTAGCCAGAAAACAGCCTCATCGTGGTTGGGGCATCCTTGAGAGCGGCGGTGTGGCTCTGGTAGTGATAGTTGTCATTACGGTGGTGCTGGGGGGGCTTTATATGCTGTGGAATCGAAAGGATATTGCTCTGGAGTCAGCTAATGTGCAGAGCATTATCACCTCCACGCAAGGGCTATTAAAAGGTCGTAACGGTTACAACTACACTAGTGGGGTAGTCATGACCGGCTTACTGATTCAGGTCGGCGGCGTACCGAAGAATATGATGACAAAAGGTAATGTTACTGCTGGCACGGCGACTTTATGGAACACATGGGGTGGTCAGGTTATTGTTGCGCCAGTAATCGCTAACGGTTTCAATCATGGTTTTAGCGTAAGCTATCCGAAAGTGCCGCAAGATGCGTGTATTGCCATAACTACACGCCTCAGTGCTGGCGGTAGTATCTCTGGTATTAGTATCAATAGCACCGCTTTCAGTGATGGCAATGTCACGGTTGAAAATGCGGGCGCTGTCTGCGTGAAGGACACGGGTAGAAGCGGGATAAATACTCTGACCTTCACGGTTAACGGTTGACCATCATCACTCTGGCGCTACCCTGGTTATTTGTGCCGCCACTGTTTGGATTGGCACTGTGGCTACTTGAACCCATAACCCGGCAAGTCAGCCTATTCCTCAATAGCAATCATTCCTTGCCTGCCCTAAAGCTACAATCAGCCACCCTATTGCATTATCACTGGCTTCATGCGGCCGCAATGACAGTGATTGCCGTGGCTCCGTTTGAGGGGCGGGTCTTCAACAATATAACCTCAATACTATTCATCCCTTTTATCTACCGGCTTAGCCTCACTGATCGGCTTTCAGGCTGGTTACCGCAGGAATTTACCTGGAGTTGTCTGACCGCAGGGCTGCTTACCGCAGTTGGTAGCGGTGAACTTCTCTCAACTACTATGACGGTTATTGTGTTACTGCTGCTTTGTGGTTCAGTTCGGCTTGTCTCAGGGCATTGTGCCAAACGTGAGCTGCTAGGGCTAGGTGATGTCTGGCTTACTGCGGCTCTCGGTGCGTGGTTGGGCTGGTCTTTAGCGCTGTTTGCCATTGGCGTCGGACTTTGTGGATTCATATTATGGCACTTGATGTCTGGTGATGTGGAAACCGGTGGCCCACTTGGGCCTTGGTTGGGTCATGCCGCACTGCTGGCGATGATCGTCAAGGTCTATAATCCTCTACTGATGTGGTGATTGATGACTTTTGAAACCAGAGCATTGCATCGTGGTTGGGCAATGATGAGCACCGGCATTGCTTTGCTGATTCTGATTATTGTCGTGATTTGGGCAACGTCCATTTACGGTGACTATATAAAGCAAAAGGAATATCAGCTTACCGCCGTACAGGTCTCGCGCTTCAAGTCCGCACTTAAAGGTTACGTGGGTCGTTACTATGACAGGCTATTAGCCTCTGCTGGTACTCATCAGCCTGTTATGGTGACAACGATCATGTTAAAGAACACTGGTTTTTTGCCAATGGGATTCAGTGATACCACTACTTCCGGACAACGTTTTCAGGCGGCGATAGTACGTAACGCCATGCAAAAAGAGCAATTGCAGGCTTTGATCGTGACACAAGGTGGCTATCGTTTACCCTACAAAGCATTACGGCTGATTTCCGCAGATATTGAGGGATTGGGTGGGTATGTGTGGAACAATACCAATGTTACCGGTGCGATGGGGAGCTGGATTGTCCCGTTAAGCAGCTTTGGTATTAGTACCTCAACCGGGCATGTGGCTGCGTTGCTAACTACCGATGAACTGAGTAGCGCACGCAATGAAAGTGACCGACTTTATCGCTTTGCTGTTACGGGGAAACCTGACTTAAACCGTATGCATACCAGTATTGATATGGGGGGGAATAACCTAAATAACACTGACACAGTAAACGCTATTACAGGGAGTTTCAGCGGTAATGTTAGTGCGGCGAAAGTCATAGCCGAAGGCGATATCCGCAGCCAACAAGGTTGGTTGATATCTCGCGGTGATAAGGGCTGGTTCAACGAGAGCTACGGTGGTGGTTTCTATATGTCAGACCATGACTGGGTTAGATCTGTCAATAATAAAGGTATTGTTACCGGTGGTCAGGTTAAAGGCGGAAGCATACGGTCAGATGGGCGTCTCTCTGCTGGTGAAGTTTTGCAATTGGATCAGGTAAACAGAGCTGGCAGCAGGTGCAGTTCAAATGGCCTGATCAGTCGTGATGTTTCTGGAGCATTGCTTTCTTGCCAATCAGAAGTATGGGGAACCAATGGCAAAGTTGACGTTATCAACGGCAATAACCCGGTTTGCCCAGCGAATAAAATCCCGCTGGCACGCTATTGGACACAAGCGGGGGGTAGTAATCACGGTCATTATTGCACGCTTCAAACGGGGTGGGCTGGTGTGACCATGCCAAGTTGCGAATCCTGCGTTAACTGGGAGAAATGTCATATGGTTTATTCGCAGACCTGGTCTGCTACGGCATGTGGCTAACTATAAGTTAACTCCCTGCTTGGAAACGAAACTCTGCATCAGAACCGTCACAATTTTATCCTATTGCTAAAATATTTCATCATTCTCCCTGACTCTACGGAGAGTTACCCCATGTGTAATCCCTTCTCGATAACTGTTTGTTTTTACAGCAAATGATTGCCCTAAAGGGGGGGCAATGGCTCAGAAGAGTACTCATGACACGCCGGATAAGACATCCGTCAGTGTATATTTTACTAAGCAAGCAGATTTATCGAAGATGGATTCTTGATTTTTTGTATCCCAAGGGCTACATTTATCTCCATACACTGTTTTTTTGTATCTCTGGGGCCACAAATGACGACTCTTTATGATGTTGCTGATATGCTCAAATCGGTACGCAATGAAGCAAACTTATCACAAGTTGAATTGGCGAATAGAGCTGGCGTCTCGCGCACTACCTTAGCGCGTATGGAGACACTCGCCAAAGGTGATATGAGTGTCAGCATTCTTGTCAGGTTATTAGAAGCTGCTGGTTATGACCTTAAAGTAGTCAAGAGTGGGTATATCCGAACTTTGGACGACATTCTTGCTGAACAGCGTCAGGACGAGAAATCATGAAGCTAGATGTCCAAATTAGCGGCCAAAATGTTGCCAAGCTATTTCGCGAAAGGGATGAGTACCTTTTGCAATATTTACCGGGGATATCCGAAAATAATTTTATCAGCCTAACAATGCCTGTTCGTGACTTAGCATGGCGTTGGCCGAGAGATCTTCATCCTTTTTTTCGACAAAACTTACCAGAAGGTTACTTGCTGGGGATTATCCGAGAAGAATTCGGTCCTTTATTAGATGGTACAGACCTTTCTCTATTGGCTGTCATTGGCGGTACGGGGATAGGCCGCGTTACTGTGACCCCTGAAGGCGTAGAGCCGGGTTATGAGTTAGATCCTTTGCAAATTGAAGAGCTTCTCAAAGGCAATAATAGTACAGCTCATTTTGCTTCTCTGGTTCGGCGATATGCACGTGCAGCAGTGTCTGGCGTCGTCCCCAAGTTTCTAGCCCCAGATCGAGCAGACGTAGCTCCTTTGGGCAAGCCTACTCTTCGGACGAATAAGCATATTATTAAAGGCTCTGATGAAAATACCCCATTCTTGGGATTTAATGAGTTTTATACGATGAGGGTGCTTGAACGCCTAAAAGTAACCCCTGTTGCTACAAGCACGATGTCAGATGATGGTCGAATATTAGTGGTTGAGCGATTCGACGTTGATACCGATGGGCACCCCATATACGGCCTTGAAGATGCTTGTAGCTTACTGGGGATGCCACCCCATGAGAAGTATGCCACGACAATGGAAAAGGTTCTTAATGCCACTCGGGTATATATCCCTAAATCGGATGCACACCAGCAAATGGAAGCGCTGGGTTGGTTGATTTTAACCAATTTTGTTATACGTAATGCTGACTGTCATGCCAAAAATATTGCGCTGCTTTATACCTCAACGGCTGACGTTGCTTATGCTCCCGCTTATGATCTGGTTACCACTCAAGCCTATCCGCGTTTTGGGCATAATCCTCCTGCACTCTCTATCGAAGGGCGGCAGACATGGGCTGCGGGTAAATCATTGGAGCGTTTCTTTAATCACCGACTGGGTATTTCTCCTCGCCATTATGCTGAAATGGTGGAAACACTTTGCGAATCAGCAGTTGAAGTGGGCCGTGAGATGATCGAAGCGGCTAAAAACGAGCCTTTATGGCGTGAAATCACCAAGCAAATGCTCCACGCGTGGAATGAGGGTATGTCTTCACTACGAAGCCCAAAAGCAGCGGTAGAGTTCAGGTCTATGGAGCCACTCATTGAGGCTGCAGGATTTTCTGATGCTCATCCACCAGAAAATGAAAAAGAGAGTTTTGGACGTTCAGAATTATTGGCTCGAAGAGCAAAAAGTAAAAAGTAGGGTAATGCTTAATACGGTACTTGCCCCATAATCCTTCGGTATAAGTCTGCGCCGTGATCTTGAAAAAAGATCAGAATGGTTTGCTGTTTGCTGTTTGCTGTTTGCTGTTTGTTCGAAGCGAGTAATTAGTAATCTTGTCGATAAGCAGCCAATCCTATTCTATTTGTACATCTCAGTAACCCTTTTAGCAATGGATCCTTGTATACCGCAGGTAAGGGGCGTTTATTGTTAATATGAAACGTTATGGTCTATCAAATGACTAATTTATTAAACAGATCATCAGCATCCTTTTCTTTAGAGACATCGACACCTTTTTCGTTATTAGCAATAATATAGCGGTAAGTTCGTTAGGAATAAGCATATCGAACGGTATATCCTTTTCTCTAGCTACCTTAGTTAAGGTTAACTGTACCATATCTGATACAGTTAACCCTATGCTCGTAATATAGCATTCAAGGAACTCACCGTAAAAATGGATAGTTTATCAATAATCAGGTAGCACTTTTACATCATAATTCCCCTAACCCTTGGCCTACTTTAGTACAATATTTAACACACCAGAAACATGGTCAGGTAATAATATAAAAATAATATTACCTGACAACGTCTTAAGTAAAAATAGCCATGTTTCCGCAACTCATCAATATACAGATTGATAGCATGGAAATAATTAATTCTTCCAGATGGATAGTATTACTAACTAGATTAGTAGTTAAATCTATTTAAATGACATAATCGTAGTCATTAACTCTGTAATATTCATATATTTTAATTTAAAAAGAATAAAAACCTATATTTTTAACTTATCAAGGTATATGTTGCTGTTATTCTGATTGGTGCACTATGATGTGGCGGTGATCTAGGGTGCAAAGCATGAGTTTTCAACAAGTAACTTATATGTACTTCAGTGTGTCATTAAAAGCTCGTGCGTTTTAGGTGATGATTAGAATTCAATCAATTTCAATTTTATGCATAAGCAATACTATATAAAGAGGTTTATTTGAGTTTTGTAGATGAAGTAAGAAAAATTTCTTCCGAGTTTAATTGTAGTTATAAACCATTTACATAGAGTGATTTTTTTAAAGATGATCCTCGGCTAGGTTCAGGAGCGTGTGTTGGTATATCGCTAAGTTGGATTGAAACTAAAGTTAAGAGAAAATATTTTTTGGATGATAATGTTTTAGATAAAGATTTAATAATAAAACGTCAGAGTGCTACTTATCATCTGCAATCACACATAGATGGTTTTATATTTAAAGAGTCTCTGGATAAATATGGAGAAAGAAAATTGGATCATTTCAGCGTATGCTCCGACGGTCTTGATATATCTAGAATGTTATCGTGGACAACACCATTCTTAAAGCAGAGATATTTTCTCGTAACTACGGACTTTCATTGTATGGCTATGTGCAATACAAGATTTGGGGCTGTATTTTTTTTTGATCCTAATTGTGGTGAGATTTCAGGAAGTGTTAATAACATGCGCAATTTCTTAGTTAAATTCTTTAGGATATATAAAGTTAGGAATACCTATTGGAGATCTACTACTTATGATCTCCAGGTTATTAAATTTAAGTGAGTGTGCTCTAATCGAATGAGCAGCTAGCGCTGCAAGTTGTTCCAGTTGCTAAAGCGGGAGCGGCATCAAGGAGTGGATCTATAAAACCGTGGCCAGTTTTGCTTGACCACTACAAACCATAACCAGATACGGTGCGGGGATGTAACATTCAAAACTACACGACAAACTATTTTGCGCGTTTAAGTGTGCGGTTGCGGTGTTGAAAGTACAGCCATAATAACTTGCACATTAATTATATATTGTTTAATTATTTGAATTGGAGTTCCTATGTTTGGAAGTATTGGCAAAAGACTAAATTGTTTTAAGCCTGTAAACGAAAACAGTTATGATCGCAACGCTTTGATCAAAAAAATTCGAGAAAAAATATTCCCCTATATATCTAAGGTAACTATTTGTGATCGCCCAATTAAGAACCATTGCGGATTAATACAATACAATTATGATGAAAATCGTGGAAGTATCCGCCATCGTAGAATTTCAGTCGCAAGACGATTTGGTCTGTCGTTATCGGATGCCCCATTCGATAGAAGATTCGTAGTTGTGTTAGCCAAAGAGGTCGAAGAAACTCCTCAGATGCCTGGACAGTGCGCAGAAATGGCATCAATTGCAGCAGTAAAATTAAAAGACACAGTAGCCAAAACAGGATTATCAGTATATACGCTTCAATTGCCAGATTGTAATCACACGATAACATTAGTATCTGAGGAGTCATATGTGGGAGGTCAATGGGTCAATTGGGCAAAAGAGTTTCGTTCAAATTCAATTATTGTCGATCTTTGGCAGGGAGCACTATCACCGAGAGATCCTGATGCTCTTATTTCTCTTGCAAAGAGAAATACATATACCAGAAGTAATCCAAGGGCGCTAGTTCAATGCCAAGTTTATGATGGATAATTTTTGCGCTAATTAACTTTATATTACTTCAAAAATTTGGCACTGTTACAAATAGAAAACTAACACTTCTTTTCACAAGAGATATAGTACATTTTAACCCATGCTGCCAGAGAATCATCACTATCCAGCTGTCTAGCCTCCCCCATTGACTGACGCAATTCAGGAGCAGGCCGAAACTGAAATAGGGGATTTCCTCGTTTTTCATTCATGTGTGCTTACCCATCAACCAAAAACCCAAAATGGACGGTGCCTTGCTGTTGATTAGCATGACCCAAGTGGCGGGTTGCGCGGTGGTGACGATATAGTGGTGTTGACCCGATAACCACAGCCCGACTTCTTGGGCTGTGGTAAATGATAAAGCTATTTATGAACAAAAAAAGCATTATTACCTATCAGCTGAACTGTGGGTGAAAGAAGAATATCAACAAACCGAAAAAGAACTGGTTTTTCAATGTGAGGAAAATGCTGTCTGGATCGGCCTCTTTCGAGTGTGTCATCGGTTAAAATAACTAAGTTGAATCAATAAAACTCTCGCAATTTATATATCAATGCGTTCTCTTAAATTCCATTTTTTTGCTTACATATGTGCTATATGGCATTGCTCTATAGTTAGGTGTTGTATATACTTTAGTCATAATTTATACAGAGGAGGCTCAACATGTCACAGGGCACCATTTTTACAAACAATCGTACTCAAAATGTACGTTTACCGGTAGATATGCGCTTTCCAGAGAATGT
>NZ_JBLWEX010000057.1:0-9235 GCF_048323875.1 Yersinia sp. LJYL362 | reverse complement strand
AACTGCAGTGCACCATTGCGGCTGATTATAACAGATGTTTAGCAGGAAAAGGGATATTTACACGTTTCTTAAGATTTTTATTAACTCAAACATCAAGAAAATTGATTTATTTCTATCGATTAACCCAGTTGCGATCACAAAAACAGGGCGAATTCCGGCCATAACTTTACATATTCTCAGTAGCGGCCTAAAGTTAATCATATGATTGATTTATTATTTAGCTATTACTATTATTAGCGCAAATTATACCCTTATGTACCCAAAGTAATTGGAGTCGCAGGTAGGCAGCAAGCAAATGAGTTCTGATGAGCTTACACATGTAAGTGATTCGGGCGAGTGAGTGCAGCTAACACCCCTGCGGCTTCAAGTACGCAGGGTATATTGAGTTTGGAGCCTATGTCCCATTCCACACCTCACAATCTGACACCAGCAATACCTGCCACCTCTCGCGGTGAACAAGCCCGTCAACAACTGATACAAGCGGCGACCGAGTTGTTCGGTGAACAGGGTTTGAAAGGGGCTACCACCCGTGAGATTGCTCAGCGGGCTGGCCAGAATATTGCCGCGATTACCTACTACTTCAATTCTAAAGAAGGCTTGTATCTGGCGGTGGCGCAGCAAATTGCAGATTTTATCCAACAGGCTTTCGCGCCACTGGCGTTGGAAATTGACCAGTTTCTGCTGCGGCCGAGCCAGGAGCAAAGCCCAGAACAGCAACTGCATTATATCCGCCGCGGCTTATTAGAATTCAGCCACTTAATGACACAGCCAGAAACGCTAAATATCAGCAAAATCATGGCGCGAGAGCAACTTTCACCCACTGATGCATACCCACTGATTCATGCTCAGGCTATTTCTCCCTTACATCAAAAAATGAATTTATTGCTGGCAGCATTCATTGGTGCAGATGCAAGTGCTACAAAAACCATTCTTCATACTCATGCATTAATAGGTGAGGTGCTGGCTTTCCGTATGGCGCGGGAGACTATCCGTCGACAAGCCGGGTGGCAGGAAATCGGCGAGTCGGAAAGTGAGATGATTAATCAAGTACTTATCGAACATATTGACCTATTGCTTTATGGGCTGCGGGCTAAATCGGCACAATGAACGTCTTAAGTCGGTCGTTATAAAAATTGTAGCTATACCCAAAGAAATTGGAGTTGCAGGTAGGCAGCAAGCGAACTCATCCCGATGAGCTTACATAAGTAAGTGATTCGGGTGAGTGAACGTAGCTAACAACCCTGCGGCTTCAAGGGCGAAGGGTATAAAAATCGGTAACAGATAGGGAGCATTATGAATCGCAAGAAGATTATAGTGGCCGTCGTTATTGTCGCTCTGTTGGCGGCAATAGGTTACGGATGGAATTATTATCGCCAACAACAAGATGCCACATTGACGTTATACGGCAATGTCGATATTCGTACCGTGAATCTGGGCTTTAGAGTCAGTGGCCGGCTGGCCTCTCTGGCGGTCGATGAAGGCGATAAAATTCAGCCGGGTGAAGTGTTAGGAAAACTGGATGACGGCCCTTATGTCAACGCCCTCAAACAAGCACAGGCGAATGTACAAAGTGCACAGGCTCAGTTAGCGTTACTCAAAGCGGGCTATCGGGAGGAGGAGATTGCCCAGGTCAGGTCTGAGGTTTCCCAGCGCGAGGCGGCATTCAGTTACGCTGACAGCTTCCTCAAACGCCAACAAGGGTTGTGGGCCAATAAAGCCACTTCAGCTAATGAATTGGAAAATGCCCGTACTGCGCGAAATCAGGCTCAAGCCAATCTGCAAGCATCAAAAGATAAACTGGCTCAATACTTAAGCGGCAACCGCCCACAAGAAATTGCCCAAGCCGAAGCCAATTTGGCGCAAAGTGAAGCTGAATTGGCGCAAGCCCAGCTCAACTTACAAGATACCACCCTACTCTCTCCCTCTGGCGGGACGGTGCTGACTCGAGCAGTGGAGCCAGGCACAATTCTATCTGCCAGCAACACCGTCTTTACGCTCTCACTGACTGATCCTGTTTGGGTGCGGGCGTATGTCAGCGAGCGTCATTTAGGTCAAGCGATTCCTGGGACTGAGGTCGAAGTCTTTACCGATGGCCGCCCAGATAAGCCTTATCACGGCAAAATCGGTTTTGTTTCGCCAACCGCCGAATTTACCCCTAAGAGTGTGGAAACGCCGGATTTACGCACCGACCTGGTTTATCGCTTACGCATTATCATCACCGATGCCGATGAATCGCTGCGCCAAGGTATGCCCGTCACTGTCCGCTTTGTACAACCTTAAGGTGGTATGAGCTATGAATGGCATCCAACATCTTATTACTTTGGAAGGTGTCGAAAAATCCTTCCCCGGACTAAAGAGTCCTGCCGTTGCCAGCCTGACCACTGAAATTCGCAGCGGGGCAGTCACCGGTTTGGTCGGGCCTGACGGTGCCGGTAAGACTACCCTGTTACGAATGTTGGCAGGGTTGCTCAAACCCAGTCATGGCAAGCTGACAGTTGTGGGTCTCGACCCGGTAGAAAATGATCGCCAGTTGCATTCAATCCTCGGATATATGCCGCAAAAGTTTGGGTTGTATGAAGATTTGACGGTAATGGAGAACTTGACGCTGTATGCCGATTTACGCGGTGTTACCGGTGAACAGCGCCGCCAGACATTTGAGCGCCTGCTAACTTTTACCGATTTGACTCGCTTTACTGAACGGCTGGCGGGCAAGCTTTCTGGCGGTATGAAGCAAAAACTGGGGCTGGCTTGTACCTTGGTCGGTCAACCGAAAGTTTTGTTGCTTGATGAGCCAGGTGTCGGTGTCGACCCCATCTCACGCCGCGAGTTATGGCGCATGGTTCATGAGTTGGCGAGTGACGGCATGCTTATCTTGTGGAGTACCTCCTATCTGGATGAAGCCGAGCAATGCCGCGAAGTTTTGCTGCTCAATGAAGGGAAGCTGCTTTATAGCGGTGCGCCGCAGGAACTCACACAGCGTATGCGTGGCCGAACTATTTTGGTCGCCGCCCAAACCGGAACGAACCGCAAATTGTTACAGCATGCCTTGACGTTACCACAGGTCAGTGATGGGGTTATTCAGGGAAAATATGTGCGATTGATCCTCAAACCAGAAGTGGATCACAGTCAGGTATTATCCCTGTTAAATCAACCTAATGGCGAAATTATGGAGGCCGAACCGCGCTTTGAGGATGCCTTTATTGACTTGCTGGGCGGCGGCCCGGCCAGTGAGTCTGCTTTGGCAAAAATTATGCCCAAAGTCGAAGGTAGTCATGACGAAACAGTGATTGAAGCCCAAGAGTTAACCAAGAAATTTGGTGATTTCGCCGCCACCGACCATGTGAATTTTCAAGTAAAACGTGGCGAGATATTTGGCTTACTCGGGCCGAATGGCGCGGGTAAATCGACCACATTTAAGATGATGTGTGGTTTGCTGGTTCCCAGCAGTGGCAAGGCATTGGTGCTGGGCATGGATCTGAAAACCAGTTCCGGCAAAGCACGCCAACATTTGGGCTATATGGCACAGAAATTCTCACTGTATGGCAACCTGACGGTGGAGCAAAACCTGAAGTTTTTCTCCGGTGTTTATGGCCTTCAGGGTAAAATCCAGCGCGATAAAATTGCTGATATGACGTCAGCGTTTAATTTCACGCCGATTCTCAAACAAACACCCGATTCACTACCGCTTGGGTTCAAACAGCGCCTGGCGCTGGCATGCGCCCTGATGCATGAACCCGACATCCTGTTTCTGGATGAACCTACTTCCGGTGTTGACCCCCTTACTCGCCGTGAATTTTGGCTGCATATCAATGGGATGGTAGACAAAGGTGTGACGGTCATGGTCACCACTCATTTTATGGATGAAGCGGAGTATTGTGATCGCATCGGCCTGGTTTATCGCGGCAAAATCATCGCCGCAGGGACACCGGATGAGCTAAAGCAGCACGTTGCTACTGATGAAAATCCGAATCCATCAATGGAAGAGGCATTTATCGGATTGGTCCTGCGCTATGACCAGCAAAACGATAAGGAGCAGCAATCATGACTGAGCCACATGATTCCCATGTAAATAAATCGCCGGTAAATGAGAGTGAAACTTATCAAGATACCGGATTCTCCTGGCGTCGCCTACGGGCGCTGTGCAATAAAGAAACCCGGCAAATTCTGCGTGACCCAAGCAGCGGGCTGATTGCTTTTGTCATCCCCCTATTGTTGCTGTTTATATTTGGCTACGGTATCAATCTGGATTCGAGCAAGCTGCATATTGGCATTTTGATGGAACAACAGAGCCAACCGGCACAAGATTTGGCTAACGCGTTCGCCAGTTCGCCCTATATCTCGCCACAAATCAGTGACAACCGTCAGGCACTGATTCAGGCGATGCAGGCAGGTAAAATTCGCGGGCTTATTGTGATTCCGAATGACTTTGCCGAGCAGCTTGCACGGCCTGAAAGTAAAGCGCCGATTCAAGTGATTACTGATGGGAGTGAGCCGAATACCGCCAACTTTGTGCAAGGCTATGCTCAAGGTGTATGGCAAATTTGGCAACAGCAACAGGCGCAAAATCTGGGGCAAAAGAATGATCCGTTAATAGAGATTCAGGTGCGTTATTGGTTTAACCCTGCAGCCATCAGCCGACATTTTATTATTCCAGGTGCAATCACTATTATCATGACAGTGATTGGCGCGATCCTGACATCCTTGGTGATCGCCCGCGAATGGGAACGCGGCACCATGGAGGCGTTACTGTCGACTCAGGTCACGCGCAGTGAATTGTTGTTGTCGAAACTTATCCCCTATTACGTGCTCGGCATGGTTGCTATGACGCTATGTATGGTGGTCGCGGTGTTTATCCTCGGTGTACCTTATCGTGGCTCATTGTGGATATTGTTTGTCATGACCAGCTTATTCTTAGCCAGCACACTGGGCATGGGGCTATTGATTTCGACGATCACCCGCAACCAGTTCAATGCAGCCATGGTGGCATTGAACGCCGCATTCCTGCCCGCAGTTATGCTGTCTGGATTTATTTTCCAAATCGACAGCATGCCCGCCGTTGTCCGCGCTGTGACCTATATCATTCCTGCCCGTTATTTTGTCAGTAGCTTGCAAACTCTGTTTCTGGCGGGGAATATCGGTACCGTTTTGGTGATTAACCTATTGTTCCTGATCGCTTCAGCCGTGGTCTTTATTGGCCTGACAGCTTGGAAAACTCATCGTCGATTAGATTAAGTCGTCGACTCGATTAGCAGAAGGGAGTTGGCAATGTTTTATCGCCTCTACACATTGATTATTAAAGAGTTGCAGTCGCTACTACGTGAACCGCAAACCCGTGCAATATTAATCATGCCAGTGATATTGCAGGTGATCTTATTCCCATTTGCCGCCACATTAGAAGTGACCAATGCCACTATCGCCATTTACAGCGAGGATAGCGGTAAGGCCTCGGTCGAACTCACCCAGCGCTTTGCTAAAGCCGAAGCCTTTTCTCACGTCTTGCTGCTGCACAGTCCACAAGAGATTCAGCCGGTCATTGATAATCAGAAAGCGCTGCTGTTGATTCGCTTTCCTGAGCAGTTCAGTGCGGATTTGGCCAATGGCAAGATGACTCAGTTACAACTCGTATTGGATGGGCGCAATTCCAACAGTGCTCAAATAGCCGCAAATTACATTCAGCAAATCGTACAAGAGTACCAATTGGAATTGACTAAGGGACAAATTAAACCCAATAACAGCGAATTAGTGATTCGAAATTGGTATAACCCGAACCTGGATTACAAATGGTTTGTCGTGCCATCATTAATAGCGATGATTACAACTATTGGTGTGCTAATTGTAACGTCCCTATCCGTAGCGCGTGAGCGGGAACAAGGGACGTTGGAGCAGCTTCTGGTTTCGCCACTGACAACCTGGCAGATATTTATCGGTAAAGCGGTTCCGGCGCTGATAGTCGCCACTTTCCAGGCCACTATCGTGTTGTTTATCGGAATATTTTTCTACCAAATTCCCTTTGCGGGGTCACTGGCACTGTTCTACGGTACTATGTTGCTCTATGGCCTGTCGCTGGTCGGTTTTGGCTTATTAATTTCATCGTTATGTTCCACTCAGCAGCAAGCATTTATCGGCGTATTTGTCTTTATGATGCCCGCAATCTTGCTTTCTGGTTATGTCTCCCCAGTGGAGAATATGCCCATTTGGCTGCAAAACATCACGTGGATCAATCCTATCCGTCACTTTACTGATATCACCAAACAGATTTATCTCAAGGATGCCAGCTTCGACATTATCTGGCACAGCTTGTGGCCACTGTTGGTGATAACAGCCACGACAGGGAGTGTGGCATATGGGATGTTTAGACGGAAAATTGCCTAAGGCCTAAAGATATGAATGGGAATTGGGGAGGCCATACTCTAGAACGAGAAAAGAATACCAGCCTAAGCTGAGTTCGATTAAGTGGCGAGACCAAAAAGTTGACCGACGCCCGCAGCGCAGAAAGCGCAGTTGACATCGGTCAATGAGCATTTCGAGCAGCGTACGGCGGGCAAATTTGCCGCGTCGCAGCCCTTAATCAACCCGCTTAGCGGCGGTTGCCGAAGATCCGCAGTAACATCAGGAACAAGTTGATGAAATCAAGATACAGAGTCAATGCGCCAACGATAGAATATTTACGGAAATTATCTCTATCATTAGAATCCAACTGCGCGCCCATATTTTTCAGTTTCTGGGTATCATAAGCAGTCAGACCAACAAACACCAACACACCGATATAAGTGACAGCCCACATCAATGCCGGGCTTTTCAGCCAGATATTAACGATAGAAGCCAACACGATACCGATCAACCCCATAAACAGCATGCTACCCAACCCACTCAAATCACGTTTGGTGGTATAGCCGTACACACTCATCGCACCAAACATCCCGGCACAAATAATAAACGTGCTAGCAATAGAAGCGCCGGTGTACATGATAAGGATGCTAGAAAGTGTCAGGCCCGTCAGCGCTGAATACAGCATAAATAAGCTGGTTGCCATCGAACCGCTTAAGCGATTAACCATGCCAGAAATAACGAATACCAGACCTAATTGAACAATAATCAGCCCAAAAAAGGTGATCTGGCTGGAGAAGATAAAATTCATTATCGCAGGCGTGTTCGCCGCGTACCAAGCGACGACCGCTGTTAATAACAGACCACAGGTCATCCAGCCGTATACCTGCGCCATATATGCCTGAATGCCAGAGTTGGCACGTTCGACAATTGAACCATTAGAGCGTGGATAGCGATCCATGGTAGTTACCTTATGCATATAAATAATGATACAGGCTATCAACTGACAGCCCACCGACTCTTTAAGGGTACCACAGAAATAGGGCAAACAAGGGAGTAAAAATAGGTATTTAGGGCCGATCTTTACACGGGTTTACGTACAGTTTACCAGCACCTGGCAGCAGCATGATCACTGTCGCGTGATTCAACCCAACGTTCACCGTCAGTGGTCGCTTCGCGTTTCCAGAATGGTGCCCGTGTTTTCAGATAATCCATAATAAACTCAGCCGACTCAAACGCCATGCTACGGTGAGCACTGGTCACGCCAACAAAAACAATTTCATCGCCGGGAAACAGCGGCCCCACCCGGTGAATAATGGAGACGCGCTGCAAGGGCCAGCGGCTGCGCGCTTCGGCAATAATTTCTTCTAGCGCTTTTTCTGTCATCCCTGGATAATGCTCGAGCGTCAAAGCACTGACATTAGCCCCCAAATTATGATTTCGGACTTTGCCGGTGAAGGTAACCACCGCGCCATCTTCATCGCACTGTGACAACCAGATGTACTCCTCGCCGACATTAAATGCCTCCGGCCCGACACGAATACGCGTGTTGTCCATCATCAACCTCCGGTCACGGGGGGGAAGAAAGCCACTTCATCTCCCGCGACCAAAGGGTGCTGCATGTTGACCAGCGATTGATTCACCGCCGTGAGCAATTTACCTTCTTCAAGTGCTAACTGCCAGCGCTCACCCCGCTGACATAGGGATTGACGCAAAGCTTCAACCGTTGGAAATTCCGCTGCCAGTTGCAAGCGGTCAGTTCCCACCAGCTCACGAACTTGAGCAAAAAATAGAACCTGAATCATGGGTTCACCTTAAAATCACCGGATTTTCCGCCACTTTTTGCCAACAGGCGAACCGGGCCAATTATCATGTCTTTTTGTACGGCTTTACACATGTCGTAAATGGTCAGGGCCGCAACCGACGCCGCGGTAAGGGCTTCCATTTCCACTCCGGTTTTACCGGTCAAGCGACAACAGGATTCGATGCGAACTCTATTGTGTTCCGGTTGCGCTTCCAACTGGACTTCCACTTTGGTAAGCAGCAGCGGGTGGCACAGGGGAATTAATTCCCAGGTTTTTTTGGCCGCTTGAATGCCAGCAATTCGTGCTGTGGCAAACACATCACCTTTATGATGACTGCCCTTGATAATCATCGCTAATGTCGTGGTATGCATTTCAACAAAAGCTTCCGCTCGCGCTTCACGTACAGTGTCAGCTTTGGCGGAGACATCCACCATATGGGCTTCGCCAGCGGCATTAATGTGAGTCAATTGGGTCATATATCCCCTTTATTCTTGATGTTGCAGCCAATCAGCCACCAATAAACGATAAGTTTTGTGTATTACCGCTGTTACCTTGATGCAAGAAATGAGTTTGCTTCTTGGTCTGCAATGCACTTTGAATTCGCGCCATTAATTCATATTGCTGGTCGTCACTGGCTAACAGATCACGCAGCGTAATGCCCTGTTCACCAAATAAGCATAAATGCAGATTTCCCAGCGCTGAAACACGCAGACGATTACAACTCGCACAGAAGTCTTTCTCATACGGCATGATAAGCCCAATCTCCCCTAAGTAGTCCAGGTGATGGAACACTTGAGCCGGACCATCGCTGCGCGCACTCTCTTGCTGTTGCCAGCCTTGCTGGAGTAATTGCTGGCGGATGACGCCACCGGAAACATGGTGTTTGCGAAACAAATTGCCGCCTTCACCCGTTTCCATCAGTTCGATAAATCGCAGTTGTATCGGGCGAGACTTTATCCAGTTGAGGAATGCGCCAAGATTCTTGTCATTAACATCCCGCATCAGCACGGCATTGATTTTGACTTTCTCAAAACCCGCATCAAAAGCGGCATCAATGCCTTGCATCACTTGATGAAATTTATCTTGCCCGGTGATGGCATGAA
>NZ_JBLWEX010000056.1:0-9228 GCF_048323875.1 Yersinia sp. LJYL362 | reverse complement strand
TGCAAGCGCAACAATTCGCGCACGTGGTACTTGAGTGGTACCAACGCTTTGGCCGCAAAACATTGCCATGGCAATTGGAT
Source organism: Yersinia sp. LJYL362 (assembly GCF_048323875.1). Taxonomy (NCBI): domain Bacteria; kingdom Pseudomonadati; phylum Pseudomonadota; class Gammaproteobacteria; order Enterobacterales; family Yersiniaceae; genus Yersinia; species Yersinia sp. LJYL362. The sequence goes on along the minus strand of NZ_JBLWEX010000056.1, from coordinate 9,148 downwards.
AAAACACCGTATCAAGTCTGGCTATCAGAAGTGATGTTGCAACAAACACAGGTTGCGACTGTCATTCCTTATTTCCAACGCTTTATGCTGCGTTTCCCTGACATCCGTGCTTTAGCCGCAGCTCCGTTGGATGAAGTTCTGCATTTATGGACCGGTTTAGGTTACTACGCCCGCGCCAGGAACCTGCATAAAGCCGCCCAAACGGTGGTAGAACGCCATCAGGGTGAATTCCCCACGACTTTTGACGAAATACTCGCACTGCCCGGCATTGGCCGCTCCACGGCAGGCGCGATTTTATCGCTCTCGTTGGGGCAGCATTTCCCTATTTTGGATGGAAATGTTAAGCGAGTTCTGGCTCGTTGCTACGCCGTTGAGGGATGGCCGGGTAAAAAAGATGTCGAAGGGCGGTTGTGGCAAATCAGTGAAGACGTCACCCCAGCCAAGGGAGTGGGCCAATTTAATCAGGCAATGATGGATTTAGGCGCGATTGTCTGCACCCGCTCCAAGCCCAAGTGCGAACTTTGTCCATTGAATGTAGGTTGTCTCGCTTATGCCAACCATAGCTGGGCGCGCTACCCAGGTAAGAAGCCCAAACAGACGATACCGGAAAAAACGGCCTATTTTCTATTGCTACAAAACGGTTCTCAGGTGTGGCTCGAACAACGCCCACCCGTTGGGCTGTGGGGCGGGTTGTTCTGTTTCCCACAATTTTCTGAGCAAGAAGATTTGGATAGTTGGCTGCAACAACGGGGGATGGCCGCCAGCGAGTTGCAGCAGCTAACCGCTTTTCGTCACACTTTCAGCCACTTCCATCTGGATATTGTGCCAATGTGGCTGGATACTGCATCAGTTCGTGGATGCATGGATGATGGAGCGGGTCTCTGGTATAACTTAGCACAGCCACCGTCGGTAGGGTTGGCCGCCCCAGTTGAGCGTTTATTACTTCAGTTAGCACAAGAAGAGTTGTCAAAAACTGAGTTAATAAAACCATAGCGGGCAACATCGCCATCTACCCAAACCGTTTTATTTGACGTGAGTCATCGAAGAGGATTTAGCATGAGCAGAACGATTTTTTGTACGTTTTTAAAAAAAGATGCTGAAGGACAAGATTTTCAGCTGTATCCGGGCGAAATAGGCAAACGTATCTATAACGAAATCTCGAAAGAAGCTTGGTCACAATGGATAACTAAACAAACCATGCTGATTAATGAGAAAAAACTCAGCATGATGAATGTCGAAGACCGTAAATTGCTGGAACAGGAAATGGTCAATTTCTTGTTCGAAGGGCAGGATGTACATATTGAAGGTTATACTCCGCCGAGTCAGTAACCACTCGGGGCCAATGCACTGGTAACGTACAGTATGACGGGTATTACCCTAAATAGTTCGAGTTACAAGAAGGCGGCCAACGCACTGGTAATTTGAAATATGACGGGTAAATTCCTCATCAAGATATGGCTTGTAAGATGAAGAAAATTTTAGCTTTGTTGGTCATTGCACCTTTGTTAGTGTCTTGCTCAGGCAATAAAAATCAGGAAGATAACGAAGCCTTTATCAAAGATACTAACGGTTTTGAAATTTTAATGGGTCAGTTTGCCCATAACATTGAAAACATTTGGGGATTAAAAGAAGTCTTAATCGCGGGCCCAAAAGATTACGTTAAGTATACGGATCAATATCAAACCCGCAGCCATATCAACTTTGATGCCGGTACTATTACGGTTGAAACTATTGCCACGACCGATCCGGCGGCTCACTTACGCCAGGCGATTATTACGACGTTATTAATGGGCGATGATCCTGGCTCGATCGATCTCTATTCTGATGCTAACGATATCCAGATAAGTAAAGAACCGTTCCTCTATGGGCAGGTGCTGGATAACAACGGCGAGCCTATTCGTTGGGAATGGCGTGCGGCTCATTTTGCCGATTATTTACTGCAAAACAAAATGCAAAAACGCACATCTGGTTTGCATGTTATCTGGTCGGTCACCTTGCAATTAGTCCCTAACCATCTGGATAAACGAGCGCACAAATACCTGCCATTGGTGCGGCAATCAGCCGAAAGATATGGCGTAGAAGAATCATTGATTCTGGCAATTATGCAAACAGAATCGAGCTTCAACCCCTATGCAGTCAGTGGCTCTGATGCACTGGGTTTAATGCAGGTTGTTCAGCATACTGCTGGGCGGGATGTCTACAAGCTGAAAGGCAAAAGTGGCCAACCAAGCCGAAGCTATCTTTTTGATCCTGCTAATAATATTGATGCTGGCACTGCCTATCTATCTATTCTGCAAAATACCTATTTGGGGGGTATTCAAAATGCTACCTCGCGGCGCTATGCAGTTATTACTTCCTATAATGGCGGTGCTGGGAGCGTGTTGCGGGTATTCTCCAGCGACAAGAATCAGGCAGTAAATATTATTAATAATATGGCACCGGGCGATGTATTCCAAACGCTAACCACTAAACACCCATCTGGTGAATCTCGCCGTTATCTGGTGAAAGTGAATAGCGCGCAGAAGAGCTACCGCCGCCACTAATATCACTGCAACTTTAGCCTGCAAGGTATAAATGGCACAGTTCGCTGTGCCATTTTTTATGGCTAAAATTGTGATCAATGGGTAACTGTGCACATTTGAATAACAACCATTCGCAATATACCGCTTATAGTATTGCTCACTGATCTCTAACCACGACTGGCAGATTGAAAAATGGACTTTGGACTTACCGTTTTCGAAATGGTGGTAATCTTCTCCACCATGGTCATTGCCTATATTATTTTTGGTATCACTGGTTTTGGTTCCGCGTTAATTGCCAGCCCGGTTTTAGCACTATTTATCCCCGTAGCAAAAATTGTCCCATTGCTAGCCATTGTTGATATGGTTGCGGCAATCACCAATGTGGCGCGTCATAGCCGCCATGCGGATATTGCTGAGCTCAAGCGCCTGGTGCCATTGATGATTATTGGCAGCCTGATAGGCGCAACAGTCCTACTGCGAACCCGCCCCGATATTTTGCTATTAGCTTTGGGCATATTTGTCATTTTATATGCAATTTATTCCCTCAGCCGACGTAAACCACAAGGGCAATTCAAACCTATAGCCGCCATTCCTTTTGGCTTAATTGGCGGCATCTTCAGTGCATTATTTGGTAGCGGCGGGTTCATCTATGCCATTTATTTATCCGGGCGGATAGCCAGCAAAGACAATTTACGGATTACGCAGACGACACTTATTGGCCTAAGCACCCTGACCAGAGTAATTTTATTTGCGCTGGCCGGCGTCTATATGGACTTGTCTATTCTGTGGATGGTATTGCTGTTGGCTCCAGGGATGTTAGTCGGATTGGCGATCGCCAATAAAATCAGTTTAGGTATCAGCCGTGAACAACTGATTAAGATCATCAACATCTTACTGCTACTTTCAGGTAGTGTTTTATTGGTACGCTATTTCGGCTACTGATTATCCTAAGAGGGATAAGCTATAGATAGACAGCCGACACCCTCATCGGCTATCTATCTGTTTTCAGGTTACGGAGTAATGACATAACCAAAAATACGCCGCCACTCCACATCACCTTTTTCGATATAAACACCCTGCAATTCCGGTGAGAAGCCCGGCAATAGATTGATCCCCTCCTCTAATGCAAGGAAATAACGCTGTACCGCCCCACCCCATATTTCCCCCGGCACGACACATAACACGCCCGGCGGATAGGGTAACGCACCTTCAGCAGCAATACGCCCTTCTGCATCAGCAATAGGGATCAATTCAATATTGTCACGGACAAATTGGATATTGGCATCCTGCGGATTCATAACAACTTGCGGGAAACTGGCTTTCCGGAACATATCCTTTTGCAACTGCTTCACATCATAACTGACATACAGGTCATGCATTTCTTGACATAACTGACGCAAAGTATAGCCGCGATAACGCTCTTCATTTTTACGATATATCGTCGGCAATACATCACACAACAATGCATCTTGTTCGAGATAGCGCTCAAATTGCTCCAACATATCAACCAGATGAGCCATTTTGCTTAGATTTTCCGCCGGGGTCAGCAGGAACAGGATCGAATTCAGATCGCATTTTTCCGGCACAATGCCATTTTCTCGCAGGAAAGTGGCCAATATCGCTGCTGGCACACCAAACTGGGTATATTGTCCGCTACTGGCATCAATACCCGGCGTAGTCAGTAATAACTTACATGGGTCAACCAAATATTGGTCTTGGTTATATCCTTCAAACCCATGCCAGCGTTCGTCGGGAACAAAATTAAAGAAGCGAGCATCATTGGCAATAACATTCGTATCGTAATCCTGCCAATTTTTACCTCCCACTGTAGGAGGAATAAATGGCCGCAACATTGAGCAGCGTTCTAATAATAATTTACGGGTCTCGATACCGAGTTTGACGCAGTCCATCCACATACGGCGGCCACTGTCGCCAGAATGAATTTTGGCATTGACGTCCAATGCAGCAAATAATGGATAAAACGGACTGGTCGAGGCATGCAGCATAAATGCGTTATTAAAACGTTTATGATTACAGTGGCGTTTTTGCCCTTTGATGTGGTTGTCTTTTTTATGTACTTGCGAGGTCTGAGAAAAACCAGCCTGCTGCTTATGCACTGACTGGGTCACAATAATCCCAGGATCATTTTCATTGAGTTCCAGCAACAACGGCGAGAAATCTTTCATCATCGGGATAAATTGTTCGTAACCTACCCACGCCGAGTCAAACAAAATGTAATCACATAAATGACCAATACTATCAACCACCTGCCGTGCGTTATACACCGTGCCATCATAGGTACATAACTGAATGATAGCCAATCTGAATGGCCGTGCATCACCTGCACGTTCAGGGGCAACCTCATTCAATTGCTGGCGTAAATAACGCTCATCGAAACAGTGCGCGTCAATACCGCCAATGAAACCAAATGGGTTACGGGCCGTTTCTAAATAAACAGGCGTCGCCCCTGCTTGAATCAGTGCACCGTGGTGGTTAGATTTATGATTATTTCGGTCGAATAACACTAAATCGCCACGGGTCAATAAAGCATTAGTCACCACTTTATTGGCTGCTGAAGTCCCATTCAGAACAAAATAGGTTTTATCTGCATTAAAGACCTTAGCTGCATATTTCTGTGCATCTTTTGCCGCACCTTCATGAATAAGCAAGTCGCCCAATTTGACATCGGCGTTACACATATCTGACCGGAAAATCGTCTCACCATAAAATTCAAAAAACTGACGACCAGCAGGATGCTTACGAAAGAACTCACCGCCTTGATGCCCAGGGCAAGCAAAGGTTGAGTTTTTCATCTCGACATATTTCTTTAATGTTGAGAAAAAAGGCGGCAACAGATTTTTTTGGTATTCGCTGGCTGCAGCCTCTACCTGAGCATTGTAAAATGCCTTATTGGCCTCACCGAGTGTGATAACGCCTTTAATTAGAGGCAAATAATCCGCAGAAACCGTCTGTTCTGCCGTGACAGCAACAAAAGTAGGAATAGCAAAGCCCAAATCATATAGCTTTGACAAAATACCGGCATTCGCATCTTCCACCGACATCACCACGGCGGCAACATCCGTAAAATCAGTCTGATTGAGATATACCATTCCGCGCTGACTTTCTACATAAGAAGCCAAACGAGCACTTGTTGCTATTTTTAATTGTGTCATGTCACTTACTCTCAAACGGTCAGGTATGAGGCCGCCACTTTGGCATATAGATAGCATCACATTGAGAAGCTTTTGTGATACCGGCAAATTGATATCGTTGACGCACTCATCTCCAGTAAAAGGAAAACCAGAATAGTGAGTGAACTGGTCTCAGCATCGACCAATAGACATCAGTAAAATCAGAGGGTTGGCTCTATTTTTAATAATGCCTAACAGTGAGCAATACATAGCCTTACCGCATGGAAGGGATAAGAGACTTAATAGAAATGGAACAGAGGAAGTGGCACGTGAGGCGCTGAATATGCATTGGATAGTGTAAAAATGCCATAACCGCCTCCTGCTTAAATTCTCAAAATGATTTGAACCAGACGAATGAAAAGTAACGCTAAATTCGCGCAATAATTACATGTTTATGGGAGCGATTCAACCCTTGGAGTTCAATAAAAATGCACATTTAGTGAATATCTAAGCTGTTGTTATTTAACAAACTGAAAAATAAAAAATCTATAAATCAAGCAGATGAAACAGCGTATTACGATGAAAAAATCATCACGGCACCATTTTTTTAGTGACTTTCGCGTGAAAAGAGAGCAACCGATCGCCTTTATATGAGAAACTCATTGACGATTTGGTGCCAATACGGTTTAATGCGCCCCGTTGCCCGGATAGCTCAGTCGGTAGAGCAGGGGATTGAAAATCCCCGTGTCCTTGGTTCGATTCCGAGTCCGGGCACCACTATTCATAACCTGTTTGTTAAGAAGTAAGATTTTTAACAGGCATGACAAAGTACTCGAATCATCATCGTAAAGTAGGCTGTAATTGCTACACCTTGGTTGAACATAGAGTACGAAGAAACCGAAGAGTGCTAATGCATCTTCGGTTTTTTTATGTCAATTATTTGCAAAGATTGGCAGTTTTTTAACGTAACTGTCAATTTCCTATTAAGGAAAACGGTAATTTACTGTTTTCAATGCCTAAAATATCTTAAAGCCCTTTTCTAATCTGAAAAAACCGCTTCCAATGCCAATCTTAGACTGTCTATCATCGTAAACTGCGCGGTCAAATAGTTGAAGAGCTCACGCTTTATCGCTGGTTTTAAAGCTTTTTTCGATGACGTCTTTCAGCGCTCGGCATTCCAGACTCAGATCGGCAAACATTTGCTTGAGCCGCTGGTTTTCGTCCTCAAGATCTTTGATTTTTTAATATCAGGGCTTCCATCCCATCATATTCGCCTTCCCGTTGTAATAGCGGGCTTCAGAAATAGCGGCCTCGCGACACACATCTTTGACGGTCCTGCCAGCTTCGACTGATTTTAGGATGGCGATGATTTGGTGATCGGTGAATCGGATCTTACGCATAGCAATCTTCCCAGGAGACATAGCCAGTATGTCGGAAGAACTCTAAAAGTGGATGGGTCGTCTTGAGGGGATACTTACAATGGCATCCAAGCTTGGTGACAGTGGTAACCTCAAGTGGGTGAGGGTAAGCTAGGCGCATGCTGCTAGTATCTGCTAAACTCGTGATATTGATAAGCTACTGAAAATCAGATGGTTATTAAAGTGTAGGTTAAAGTTAAAATTTTCACCTACATGCTTAAAAATACCATTAAAATCAAATAGGATAATATAATGGCTAAGAATCGTAGTCGTCGTTTACGCAAAAAAATGCATATCGACGAGTTTCAGGAATTAGGTTTTTCTGTACAGTGGACCTTCCCAGAAGGCACTGGTGTTGATGTTATTGATGAAACTGTCGATGCTTTTATCGATGAAGTCATTGAAGCAAACGGCCTGGCATTTGATGGCAGTGGCTATTTGCAGTGGGAAGGCCTGATTTGCCTGCAAGAGATTGGCCATTGCACTGATGAACACCGTGCGCTGGTGACTAAGTGGTTGGAAGCTCGCAAATTGAAAAATGTAGAAACCAGTGAGCTGTTTGATATCTGGTGGGATTGATCTTCCGTTTTAACGGTAGATAATTAATAAGGGCGCCTAATGCAGGCGCCTTTGTTTTTATCAGACGCAGTTAGCGGAAACGGTTACCGGGGATTGATTGGGGGCATCGTTGTGGCAGCAGCTTTAGGGGTGATAACAGATTTAGATAATACCTTGCTGGCGGATATCTTGCAGCAGGTGCGCCCGCTGATTGGTCAGGGGAAAGTAGCGGATTACATTCCCGCTTTGGCTGAGGTTTCGGCTGACAAATTGGGTATCGCGGTCTGTACACTGGATGGCACGATATATCAGGCCGGGGATGCTGATGAACGCTTTTCTATTCAATCGATTTCAAAAGTATTGAGTCTGACGCTGGCATTATCCCGTTATGGGGAACAGGAAGTTTGGCAGCGGGTGGGTAAAGAGCCGTCAGGTCAACCCTTTAACTCACTGGTGCAGTTAGAGTTAGAAAAAGGCAAACCGCGCAACCCATTTATTAATCCAGGTGCGCTGGTGGTGTGCGATATGTTGCAAAGCCGCCTGAGTGCACCGAAGCAACGAATGTTAGAAGTGGTGCGTCAGTTAGTGAATGACGACAGCATTAGCTACGATTCTCGCGTCGCACGATCAGAATTTGATAACTCCGATCGTAATGCTGCCATCGCCTATCTAATGAAGTCTTTTGGTAATTTCAACAATGACGTACTCACGGTACTTCAGACCTATTTCCACTATTGCGCCATGCGCATGAGTTGTATTGAACTGGCTCGCTGTTTTGTCTATCTGGCAAACCAGGGGCACAGTATTCGTGGGCAGGCTCCGCTTATCACCCCCATGCAAGCGCGGCAAATCAATGCTCTGATGATTACCAGCGGTATGTATGATGGAGCTGGTGAATTTGCCTTCCGTGTGGGGATGCCGGGTAAATCGGGGGTCGGAGGGGGGATTATTGCCATTGTGCCCGACGAGTTATGTATTGCAGTTTGGTCACCGGAATTAGACCATGCGGGGAACTCTCTGGCCGGGACGGCTGCCTTAGAACTACTGGCACAGCGGATTGGCCGCTCCATTTTTTAGGACAGCTCCCCTTCATGCTTAAAGTAAATTCTGGCAGGGTGGGGATTAGCACGTTATAAATAGCCATAGAAATACGGGATGGCACAGCTTCTCAGGAGTCTTATGTTACTTAAAATTAAAGCATTACGAACGGCAGGTCTGGCAGTATTGATGCTAACTGCCTGGCAGGCACAGGCTGATTATCAGTGCAGCGTCAAGCCGCAGGATGATGTGATTATCAGCCCGCAATCAGTGCAAGTGGTGGGTGCCAGCGGTAATTTGCAGATTTCACCCGACGGTGATGTTACCCGTAATGGCAAAACATTAACTCTGACTGATGCGCAGCGCCAGCAGGCTTTCCGCTATCAGACGGCCTTGCGCAAAGATTTACCGTGGATAGACCAAGGGGCACAGCAGCGCCTGGAGAAAGCACGGGTTTCATTGGATAAAGTGATTGTTCAGC
>NZ_JBLWEX010000055.1:0-9181 GCF_048323875.1 Yersinia sp. LJYL362 | reverse complement strand
AGCAGCAGGAGAGGCGATTTGGCTCAGCAACTTGAGTTTTTTGACATCCCCAGCCCATGCCGTGGTATCTGTCAAACAGATGACCGTGGCTTTTGCCGTGGGTGTATGCGTAGCCGGGATGAGCGCTATAATTGGATGAAAATGAGTGACCCGCAAAAGCGAGATGTCCTGCGGTTATGTCGCCAGCGGCTGTTACGCTTGCAGCGTGCTAACAAACAGCTGGATGATCCGCTACCAGAACAACCTTCATTATTCTGATTCAACATTATTTTACCTTATCGTTTAGCGATTATGGCGATTTCGCGGCTCAGCCCCAATTCATTACTCAGGGAGGATTTAACCTTTCTGCCGGTTGTGTATGCTGAGTGCAGATAAACAAATGAGGTAGCAAATAATGGATACACGTAGCCAACTGGCTCCGCTTGGGCCTGAGTTTTCTCGTATGATTTGCGGTTATTGGCGGCTGATGGAATGGGAGATGACCCCGCAACAGTTGTTGGCTTTTATCGAGCAACATATTGAATTGGGAATCACTACCGTTGATCACGCTGATATTTATGGCGGCTATCAATGCGAACAGGCATTTGGCCAGGCATTGCGCCTTAAGCCTTCCTTACGCAGCCAATTGGAGTTGGTCAGTAAATGTGGTATTGCCACCACGGCCAAGCCAGAACATACTTTGGGGCATTATATTACTGATCGTTCCCACATCATTGAAAGTGCAGAACAATCCTTAACTCATCTACATACAGATTATCTTGATTTATTGCTGATCCATCGCCCAGACCCATTGATGGATGCAGATGAAGTTGCTGAAGCATTCACTCAATTACATAAAAGCGGCAAGGTAAAACATTTTGGTGTTTCAAACTTTTCGCCTGCGCAATTCAGTTTATTGCAGTCATGCTTGCCATTCTCATTGGTCACAAATCAGGTTGAGATTTCACCGTTGCACCAACCCGCCATTGTGGATGGGACGCTGGATGCTTGCCAGCAGTTACGTATTAAGCCCATGGCATGGTCTTGTTTGGGCGGTGGTCGGGTGTTTACTGACCCTGAATTTCAGACATTGCGTAATGAGCTACAGGCAATAGCGGATGAAATGGGGGCTGAAAGTATCGAGCAAGTGGTTTATGCCTGGGTTCTACGTTTGCCATCGGCACCCTTACCGATTATTGGCTCCGGCAAAATAGAGCGCGTTAAAGCTGCCTGGGCATCGCTTTCCCTCACCATGACTCGCCAGCAGTGGTTCCGTATTCGCCGTGCTGCATTGGGTTATGACGTGCCTTAAATCTATCTTTTGCGCCAGTGGGCCTCAGGCTGGCGCAACTTGAGTTTCCTCACTGGGTATTGCCAGCTGGAGCTGCGTTAGCGAGCAATACAATCGCCAGATGAGCCCCGCCAGCTCTCGGCCAGTCGCATCCGGATATTGCCCTAAAATAGTACTCATACGCTGCAACTCCTGTAACGTCGCGTGTAGTGAACTTGGCTGAACACCTTTCTCAGTCATACAGCCTTTCAGACAATGAATACACACATCCCGCACGGCAGATAACGGCGCAGAAGTGGTCTGCCAATCACGTAACTGCCAGACCACATGGCTGCAATTGAGCAGCACCATCCCCCAACGCAGCAGCCACAGGCGCGCAGATTGATCTTTGCTAAGATTGAGTTGATTGATGCGGTGATAGATTAATGATTCAAATTGGTTCTGGCTCTGTTGTGGATGAGCGCTGAGTTGATCGATAAAATCACGTCGTAGCAGGCGAATAATGCGCCGACTCTTGCGTTTATCTGAGCTGGGGCGCAGCACTTGAAATGCAACACCGGCCAACATCACGCCAACTAATTTGCCAATATTATCATTGAGAAACTCTTGATAATCATAGCTCGGGGGATTGGTCACGCTCAGAAATGATCCCATAAAAACAATCAATTGCCCCCATAGAGAAGCATAAGTTGGATGCTGGAGTTTCATCATTTGCATGGTGATTAAAATGGGAAATAGCACCACGGCAAATTGCCAAAAATCATCAATCTGCACCATCACGCCAAATTTCAGAATAAAACAGCTAATGGAGAGCAGAATAATGGCTTTCAAGAGTGTGGCAATGCTGTCAGTTGGCGACGGAGTGGCAGAGTAGAGCACGCAACTGACCGCTGCCAATGATAACGCGGCAGCGCCGGAACTCCATTGCGTATTTATCCAGAAGGCACAACCGATAATAATGCAAACAAAGGTTCTCAGGCCATTATAAGCGGCCTCATAGATATCGGTGTGGCGAGCGAGTGAGGTCACGGCAGGGGGCAACAGCATGCCGCTGTGCGGTTCCTTATCCAATTGGGCCAGCCAGTGATTAACGTGCAAATATAACCAGCAAAAATGCCGCAATCGTAACCTTTTGCTGATAACACCGCCAACCGTTGGGAAACTGACGACTGCCGCAGAGGTCAGTGCCCAATAGGGCTCGTCTAAATTCAGGGCAAAGGCAATCCACAGCGATAAACACATTGCCAGCGAATTACGCAGTGCATAACGCCACTGGCCTGCATTCGCCTTACCCCAAGGGGTCTGTTGCCACGAGGGGAAAGTCAGGCGCATCTTTAATCCGCCAGTGAAATGGTACAGGTGGTACCGGCAATCAATGTGACATCCGAGGGAACATCCAGCAATTTAATCCTTACCGGGACACGTTGTGCCAAGCGCACCCATGGCACGTTAGGTTTTACATCAATCAACAAATTACCGCTGCTATCGACACTCTGGTCGTAAATTGCGCGCCCAATACTTTCCACCACTCCCCGTAAAGGAATGTTGCCATTATACAAAACAATCTTGGCCTCATTACCTTCTCTAATGTGTCTCAGCTTGGTCTCTTCGAAATAGCCCATGACGTAAAATGAATCAGTATCTATTAGCGCAACTAATGGAACCCCGGTGGTGGCGTAGTTGCCGACCCGAGTCTGTAAATTGGTAATATAGCCGTTAGCAGGGGCATAAATACGCGTTTTACTGAGATTCCATTTTGCTTGTTCGAGGTTTGCCAATGCGCCTTGATACGCTGCTCTCATGCTGTTTGCACTTAAATTGGCAATATCCAGATCCTCACCAGAAATGATGTTTTTAGGTAAGTTTCGGCGACGTTCGGCCTCATGATTGGCTTTAGCCAGTTCAGCCTGTGCGCGTTCAAGGGCTGCCTGAGCATTATCCAGAGCCAGCTGATAGGGTTGCGGGTCAATCACAAATAATAGGCTACCTGAGCTTACCAATTGGTTATCATGGACTAATATTTTAACCAACTGGCCAGAGACTTCTGGCGTGATGCTGACCAACTCCGCCCGAACTTTGCCATCGCGAGTTCAGGGGGATTGCATATAATAATTCCACATCCACCAACCAGCGCAGAGTGCGAGGGCGAATACGATGACAGAAGAGAAGTATTTAAGAGACTGATGATTCATATCAATTTACCAACTGGCTAATATCCACAAAGAAACACTGACTGCAATGACAAAAATGGACAGATCCATTAATATTGGATGCCAGATGTCACCAGAGTAGATCCAATTCCGCAGCATATGATGGATCAATAGCCATAACACCAAACCTAGCATAACCGCCTTAAACATCGGCGGGAAATAGATAGAGGCACCTAAAACCAAGTCTGACAAGGGTGCGTTTGTGGATAATATAGATACATACATAAGGTTAATCCTTAAGAGGTAATTTTAGTAAATACATCATTTTTGCTAAAGGATTCCCCGTATTTATTGCTATTGTCCTAGCATCGACGGTATATATACATTTGTGTTTTTAATGTTAATTACCCAAAATAGACTGGACTCTGGTAGTTATGCTAGCACGCTAAATAAAAGGAGGAGCAATTGGAATCGACATTAGGATCGACATTAGGATCGACATTAGGATCGACATTAGGATCTGATTTAGCACGATTAGTTCGCGTTTGGCGCGCGCTAATCGACCACCGGTTGAAGCCGTTGGAGCTGACCCAAACGCATTGGGTTACCTTGCATAACATTAATCGTTTACCACCTGAACAATCCCAGATTCAACTGGCAAAAGCGATTGGTATCGAACAACCATCATTGGTTAGAACCTTAGATCAACTGGAGGAGAAAGGTCTAATCACACGCCATACTTGTGTAAATGATCGGCGTGCAAAGAGGATAAAACTGACGGAACAGTCTGAACCGATAATAGAGGAGGTTGATTGTGTCATATGTTCCACCCGTAAAGAAATTCTTGAGGGAATTTCACCAGATGAGATTGAGTTTTTATCTGGTTTGGTTGATAAGCTTGAGAGAAATATTATTCAATTACAAAGTAAAGTAAAATAAAGTTTTAAGACTCAATTCACAGCAGAAAGAAAATTTTTTAGCAGTAAAAATAAGCCAGAGATCGCAATGATCTCTGGCTTTACGGGTTACATCATAAAATATATTACAGAGAGGCGATTAGCGCGGGCTAACAGTCACTGTACTGCCACTGCTGGCAAGCATCACGCGCTGGCCTACGCTAAAGCGGGTTGGACCTTGTTTCTGAACCACCAAAATAGTGGTGCCATCATCTTTACGCACTTCAAGTTGCACGCCGTCAGTACGGTTCATTGCACCTTGAACACCTTGTCCTGCCATACCACCAGCAACCGCACCAGCGGCTGTCGCCAGGCTACGGCCTGTACCGCCACCGACAGTATTCCCGAGGAAACCACCCAGTACAGCACCACCGATTGCGCCCATAACATTGTTGTCATCGCCGCCTTGAATGGTCACCGGCCGTACGGAAAGCAAGGTACCGTAAGTAACCGTTTGTACTTGCCTGGCTTGTGAAGCGCTAAAAACGTCACCAGACAAGGTGCTGTTGTTGGCACAACCGGTCAGAGTAACCGCAGCAATAGCAACGGCGATTAATGGCTTGATCATAAAAACTCCTATTAAAATGCATAACCGTATTACGGTTCAGTATGACTGGTATATCCAAATCCAGTCCAATAACGGCCTAGTATTTGCATAAAGTATGGCTTACTCAAATATTTATTTCACTACTTACCGTATTTTTGACTGTGTGCTTTATTTTTTGATAACACTAATAAGACCGCAGCTTAGCGGTTTGTACTTCAACCAATATTAAACGGTAGTTTAACTTTCTTAAAGTGAGAAATATCGCTGCCATAACTCATACTGTCAGTATTAGTGACTTTTATGTGATACTTCTTGCAAATAAATATCATTCTTTAAGACATGCCCCTATGGCGGTATACACTTAAAAAAGTATATCTTTTCATGGTGTTAATTTTATTATTCTGACGAGACTTGCGTGAAGTCTCGTTGCTATTTGGGTCACAATGGGAAATAAGGTCATTGCTATGAAATCAGGCCGTTATATTGGGGTGATGTCGGGAACCAGTCTGGATGGCATCGATGTTGTTCTGGCCGCCATTGATGAGCGCATGGTGGCTCAAGAGGTCAGTTACTGCCACCCGATGCCGCTCCAGTTAAAAAAAGACATTCTCGGCATGTGCCAAGGGCAGTCAACCACGTTATCTGCCGTGGGCAAACTTGATGCGCAATTAGGGATACTCTTTGCTGAAGCCGTGCTGGCACTGCTGGCCAAAGCGGGGCGGACAGCACAGGACATCACGGCAATTGGCTGCCACGGGCAGACGGTATGGCATGAGCCCCTGGGTGAACCGGCCTTTACTCTGCAATTAGGTGATAATAATCGTATTGCTGCCATGACGAAAATTGCCACTGTTGGGGATTTTCGCCGCCGGGATATGGCGTATGGTGGGCAGGGGGCTCCGCTGGTTCCAGCCTTCCACCATGCTTTATTAGCCGATGCCAGGGAGCGGCGTATGGTGTTGAATATCGGCGGTATCGCGAACTTGTCGATGCTATTACCTGATTTGCCGGTGCGCGGTTTTGATACCGGGCCGGGGAATATGCTGATGGATGCCTGGATTTGGCGAAATTGTTCGCTACCTTATGATAAGGATGCTGCCTGGGCACTATCGGGCAAGGTTAATCAGCCATTGTTGGAACTGATGTACAGTGACCTCTATTTTGCGAAACCAGCACCGAAAAGCACCGGTCGCGAGTATTTCAATGCCGGATGGCTGGATAAACAATTGGCGAAAGTTCCCGGCAGTCAACCCGAAGATGTCCAGGCGACATTAGCGGAGTTAACCGCACTCTCTATTGCTGAGCAAGTTCAGTTGGCCGGCGGCTGTGAGCGCCTGCTGGTGTGCGGTGGTGGGGCGCGAAACCCATTAGTGATGTCGCGGATGTCAGCCCTGCTACCCGGCACTGAAGTCTGTATCACTGATAAATTTGGGGTCAGTGGCGATGATATGGAGGCGCTGGCCTTCGCCTGGTTGGCTTTTCGAACCTTGTCCGGTAAATCGGGTAATTTGCCCTCAGTGACCGGCGCCAGCTGTGAGACCATTTTAGGAGCAGTCTATCCTGTATCGTCACGATGACGGTGCTAAGCTGCCATAGATTATGGTGGCTTATTCACGCAATAAAGGACGGCACAATGAAATCTTTATTTGGAGCGACAGCAGTACTTGGTGCGGCGGCAGTATTCATGCTGGCCGGATGCAGTTTGGTGCAACCGAAGAGTGAAACCTTACACTATCAATGTGGCACCACTAAGTTGAAAGTCATGCAGGATAATAAGCAAGATAAGGTCAACTTGGTGTTAGACGGAGAACAATTGACCTTGCCACAAGTCCCCGCGGCATCAGGTGCTAAATACAGTGACGGTCACTATACTTTTTGGTCGAAAGGAAATACCGCTTTTGTTGAGCGTAACGAAAAAGTCATTATCAATGACTGTATGTTGATAAAATAAATACTTTGATCAAGTAATCAGGCTATTGTCGGCTCAGGGTGATTGTGATTCTGCCGCTGTGAGGGCAAAATGACAATCACTGCTTTCCTGTGCGATACCGAACTTATATGACTGACAATAATGAATTTGATGTTGCAGACTTGCGCCGTGAATATATTCGTGGCGGCCTACGCCGCAGCGACTTAACCGAAAATCCATTGGAATTGTTTGAGCGCTGGTTAAAACAGGCCTGTGATGCGCGCTTACCTGATCCGACGGCAATGTGTGTGGCAACAGTCGATGCCCACGGCCAGCCTTATCAGCGGATTGTATTGCTAAAACATTATGACGAGCAGGGGTTGGTGTTCTATACCAACTTAGGCAGTCGCAAAGCGCAACAATTAGCTGAAAACCCGCATATCAGCTTATTATTCCCTTGGCATATGCTAGATAGGCAAGTCATATTCCTTGGCACAGCCGAGCGCCTTTCCACCCTCGAAGTGATGAAATATTTCACTTCTCGCCCCAAAGATAGTCAGATTGGTGCTTGGGTATCCCAGCAATCTTCGCGGATTTCTGCCCGTGGTGTGCTAGAAAGCAAATTCCTGGAACTCAAGCAAAAATTCCAACAAGGTGATGTGCCACTGCCCAGTTTCTGGGGCGGATTCCGGGTTAAATTCGATTCCGTCGAGTTCTGGCAGGGAGGCGAACACCGCCTGCATGACCGATTTATCTATCAACGGGATGCAGTTGCCTGGAAAATTGACCGTTTAGCGCCGTGAGAGTGATGAAATCCTAGCGCTCATCGGGCGGGCGCTTTATTCTATACCCGTCATACTTCAAGCTGCATGCGCGTTGACTGCTTTCGTTCACCCCAGTCACTTACTTGAGTAAGCTCCTGGGGATTTGCTCAATTGTCGCCTTCCTGCAACTCGAATTATTTAAGGTATAAAGCCGCTTTACCTCGTAAAAGACAAATTTTTGTAAAAACAATTTTGTGAAAAACAATGGAGTCGTTGATGACCAGCAGCAACCTGATTAAACAATTGCAAGAGCGGGGCCTCGTTGCCCAGGTTACGGATGAAGACGCGTTAGCAGAGAGACTGGCGCAAGGGCCAATTTCACTGTATTGCGGTTTTGATCCTACCGCAGACAGCTTGCATTTGGGTCATCTGGTTCCGTTGTTGTGCCTAAAGCGCTTCCAACTGGCAGGGCATCGCCCGGTTGCTTTAGTTGGGGGGGCTACCGGTATGATAGGTGACCCAAGTTTCAAAGCCAGCGAGCGTAAGCTGAATACCGAAGATACCGTGAACGAGTGGGTGGAGAAAATTCGTCGGCAGGTTTCGCCTTTCCTGGATTTTGATTGCGGTGAGAATAGTGCTATTGCGGCTAACAACTACGATTGGTTTGGCGGCATGAATGTGCTGACTTTCCTGCGTGATATCGGCAAGCACTTCTCTGTTAATCAGATGATCAACAAAGAAGCCGTCAAGCAGCGCTTGAATCGTGATGACAGCGGTATTTCATTTACTGAGTTTTCCTACAACTTGCTGCAAGCTTATGATTTTGCTTGCCTGAATAAAGCGCACGGTGTGGCGCTGCAAATTGGGGGTTCTGACCAATGGGGTAATATTACCTCAGGTATCGATTTGACCCGCCGTCTCCATCAGCAGCAAGTTTATGGCCTGACTGTGCCACTGATTACCAAAGCAGATGGCACCAAATTCGGTAAAACCGAAGGCGGCGCGGTGTGGCTTGATCCGAAGAAAACCAGCCCTTACAAATTCTATCAATTCTGGATCAATACCGCAGATGCTGACGTTTATCGCTTCCTGAAATTCTTTACTTTCATGAGTTTGGAAGAGATTAATGCACTGGAAGAAGAAGATAAAAATAGTGGGAAAGCACCACGCGCCCAGTACGTGCTAGCCGAAAATGTCACCGGTATGGTGCATGGCGAAGAAGGTTTGGCGGCAGCTAAACGTATCACTGCCAGCTTGTTCTCCGGTGATTTAAACGACATGACAGAAGCTGACTTTGCTCAACTGGCGCAAGACGGTATGCCGACCATTGAACTGACTCGTGATGCCGATTTGCAGCAAGCGTTGGTCAACGCGGAGTTGGTGCCTTCTCGTGGCCAGGCCCGGACCATGATTAGCTCGAATGCGGTGGCGATTAATGGTGAGAAGCAATCTGATCCGGAATACGCTTTCACGGATGCCGATCGTCTATTTGGCCGCTATACCTTATTGCGCCGCGGTAAAAAACATTATTGCCTGATTAGCTGGCTGTAAGAGTAAAAGAAAATAAGGGGCAAGATATGTCCCT
>NZ_JBLWEX010000054.1:0-9151 GCF_048323875.1 Yersinia sp. LJYL362 | reverse complement strand
GTACAGCAAAGATATTCGCCAATATACCGACGACAATGGCCGCAATCGGGCCTGCCGCCAGTTTCATAACCGGACGGCCACAAATTTCGTTGAGGATATACAAGCTGACCACCACGAAAATGCCGGTACCGGGCCAGATCTGATTTGCCGCATTAACCCCACCGACTAAAAGTGCAATTTCAAGAATTTGCGTCATGGCGGTACGAATATTATCACCGGACATTTTCAACGACGGGAAGCGGTTCATCGCTTTACCAATTCGACTCAAACTGGTGATCTCGACTCCCATTGCCCCCGCGCCCAGTATGCCAGCCACCACTGGGTTAGGTGCCAGATAGCCTAAGCCGAGGAACCAGTCACACCAGCCATTAGTGCCATACACACCGCTTATCATTGCAGTTGTAATAATCAGTGGCATGAAAGCGAGTGCTTGGACAATTGCCACTATGGCCGCAGAGGTAATTTGCCCTTTTCCGAGTAATGCTGCTGCAATCGGTTCACCCGCAATCCAGTGGTAGTGGGCAGTGATAGTAATCAATGCGGCCATTGGCAACAGATAAATCGCATTTTTCCGAATGCGCTTAATATTGTCATCAAACAGACTATGTTCTATTTCTTCGCCGTGGCGTTTATCGCGGGAAGCAAAGAACAGCAAGCAAATCATACCAAACAGCATTGCAATACCTTCCGGGCTGAGCGCTACTTCATTACCAGCAATGGTGACTGGGTTAATTCGCTCAATCACCACACGGGCCAGGAAGGCAATAATGATGGTGATTAACCCGGCTTTCTTACCGAATTGATAACCGACGGCAATGGCAGGGAAGGCCACAAATGCATAAATTATCGGATCACCCACCGAGGCGAGGGCATCAAGGAAGTTGACCGGCAGATAACTGAAGCCTTTAATCAATCCATCCAGCGCAATAGTGATTAAAGCGCCATAAACTGTGCCAATTAATACGGCTAACTTAGTATTATTCAGTGATACCCCAATAATATCCGCTGTGAGCAAAACGATATGAATAACGATAATGCCGGTTGCCAATGTAATCGGCATGGCGAAACCAGTAATAAACCCGATGCTGATAGCAAAAGAGATACCCGCCAGCTCTTTCCGGCTCATATTGCCGTTCATGAACTCCGGCATAATAGGCCGCAATCCATCGTGATACACCGCGATAGATTTATTGGCGAGAAAGGTGGCGTACCCCCCCATTAGCGAGAAAAGAATAATCTTGACTAAATTAAACGATTCCATATCACGACCCCATCGGGGCCAATGAGCCCCAGGCTAATTTGTTTATTATTGTTGTCAGTTGTGTCAGTCTTTTTAGAATAAAATGAATGACAGTAATAGATTTTCAGTATTACTTTTCAGCCAATAAAACGGCACATAAGGCTTTAACAGAATTTTCAACACGGTCATTGGTAAAACCGAATGCTTTTTTCCCCTGATCTATCAATTGGCTGATATTGGCTTCTGAGGGTTGGGTCAAAGCATTGGCTATTGTGGCGCACTTATCGCGTCCAATCAGGGCATAAGCCATAGCTAAAGCACCACCGGCACCACTTTGGCAAGCCCCTACGTAATAGTCGAAGCTACCATTTTTGACTTTCATCGCGGCATCCATGTCGGTAAATATGTCAGAAGTGATTTTCCCCGCGCCATATTTAATTAAACAATCTTGTATTTCGTTTTTATTCAACTGCCCACCAATAGCAATTTTTAACATTATAACTTCTCCTTAAGTACCCTGAATATATTTTAAATAATCTGAATATATTCCATTATTTGTTGGCTTCAGTAAGTTGTCGCCAGAAAGAGTGACCGTTTTGTGGCGCAATTGCCGCGAAAAACTCACAGGCTGTCGCGCCAACATCTGACATAGTTTCCCGGACCCCCAGGTGAATAGCTTTCTGCTGTGAATATTTAATTCCCGGATGATAGACCAGTAATGGAACTTGCTCGCGAGTGTGCTTGCTATGGCCGATTGTTGGGTCGTTGCCATGATCGGCCATCACGACCAGACAATCACCGGGTGCCATGGCTGCGGTAATTTTCCCTAACATGTTATCGACTAATTGCAGGCGTTCTGCATAGCGCCCGACATCTTGCCCGTGGCCTGCCAAGTCAGTTTCCTGAATATTGGTACAGATAAAGGCACTACCCGCGCGTTGTACTTCTGCTAATGTGATATCCAAAATAACTTGGGAATCAACCAATTGCTGGTAACTTCTCCCCGCCGGATTGGCAACAATATCCGCGACTTTACCCACCAATACTGTGGGAATATTCACTTTCTCAAGCTGATGAGGCACCTGAACATCAGCATCGACACCATAACCGAGATGAATAACCTGAAAACCGGTATCGTAAACACCGGATTTTGGACTGTTAATGCCAATATAATGTTGTTGCTTAACTTCAGCTGCACTGATGATTGCCTGGCTATTCATCAGTTGCCCTCCATAGGCGATAACGCGGTTTACTTCCACACAACCGCGAACTATCCGACCTATCTTTTCGACCTGCTCAAAATCAATGGCACTTAAATTAGCACAAATATTAAATACTTGACCTAAATCTGCCTCAAGATTATCGCCAATTGCGACGCAGTTATTGACCCATAGAAATTGTAAATCACTGCTATCATCAGGCGCACTGTGCTCTTCAACCTGATAACCCTGCTGGCGTAATGCATCAGCGACACGTGACTTTACGGTGGAGAACGGCATGCTTAAGGGCGCGCGGGGCAGGGTACCCATGATTTCTTGATGGCCCATAAAGGTATCACCACCTTCATGTTGCAATAGTGCGACACCAAAACTGGCCAGAGGGTTGTCTTGCATCACGCTGTCCTGAAAATCTGGAGAGCCGATATGCAAGGCGTTGAGTAACCCCAACTTCTCTAAATTGGCTAAACGCAATTCCGGGTAAGTTTGTAAAATATGAGCACAAGTATTCGCTCCCAGATCCTGTGGACGCACGGCAGAGACATCAGGCATGGCACCCACACCAAAGCTGTCGATGACCAGTACAATAAACTTACTCATAACCCCTCCTGTCCTTTGGACGTTGGAATGGTATTACCCTGACTATCAAAAATTCCGAGTAAGGTGGGGTGACCGGATTGGATACCTGCGACCAAGACCACATCACTGCGGGTAACGAAAATTTGTGTACGAAAGCACATCACCACCGGGCTGCCGATGGTGAATGGCTCGGTAAGAGCCAGTGTATAATCAATGCTGTCATTGGCTGGGCTCACTACTTTGGCGGTATGCCACTGTTGGTCATACACCAGCGCATTGTTTAAATGGCCGCGCCGATAGTATCCGCCACCATAGCAATGACTTTTGCCTTGATGGCAATGGGAAACTTCAGTCAGATACAGCATGGCGACATGCTCGGGCTGATTACCTTGTTGGTTAGAAGGCATGGTTCCGGTTAAAGAGTGACCCGGTTCGGCGTGCGTTACTCCCCATTTAGCCAATTGCGGTAAGCTTTCAACCCCGGTGGCGGAGGGGCCATTAACCTGCTCAACCTTTATGCCCTGCTGCTCAAGAATACTTTTTGCTTCAATCAATGTATTGAGATTTGGGCTGGGCAGCGTCTTGCCTTTTTCATTATCAAAAAGCATGCAAGGGAAATGCGTGACGCCCACCAAACGAATACCGGGTATTGTTTTGATTTCACGGATAACAGTGGGTAATTCATCCAGAGAAAACCCCGCTTCCTGACCGGGATAAACCAGGTCGCCGTGATGACAAACCTTTAATAACAGGGCTTGTTTTTTATTTTGACGCACTGCGGCTGCAGCAATTTCACGTGCTTTGTCAATACTGTAAACAGTAATGACCTCGGGTTGGCGGGATACAACTTCATCCACCATTGCGCTGGGGATTTGAACTAAATGGCCTACGTGGGCGACCGGCAAGTTATATTGATAGAGTTGACGTGCTTCTTTGAAATCTACCGCGACGATACCTTGGTAGCCACATTCCAGCAGGAGTTTGCACAGTAGTGGATTGCGGCCAAACTGCTTACTCATTAGATAAAGAGTAATGCCATAACGTGTTGCTGTTTCCAGTAGCAAACTCGCATTCTGTTTGACCTGATCAACGTCAATAACATAGCTGTCAGGTCTAATCACCCCTTGTTTCCAGAGTAAAAGAGCGACTTCTATCAGCGCTGGATTTTGTTTTTGTAATGCTTTCAGTAGCATATTAGATCCCTATATAACGCCATTTTATTTTCATTTTTTTGAATATTTAACGAGCGCTAAAATATTTAGCACGCCGTCTGCTGCGCAAGATGCAGGCCATATAGATTTGCTAATAAATATCCTACTTCGTAATCGGGCACTTGAAAGGTAAACAGTGAGAGTAGGTCGTTATTAATTTCCCTGATATTGGCAAAAACGGCTGTGGTTTCGATCTCTTTTAATATTTCATCATCGATAGCCGGAATAACTTGCCCCTGACTCGCTCGCATCAGCGCATTTGCCATATGAGTGATCAGCATTTCTCCCTGGGAATGGCGAATAGAGAGTTGCCAGTGTTGTTCCAAACGAGTGAGAACATTCAGCATCCCGAAGTAGACCGCAGTATCAATAACCTGCGCGTCATATAAAATTTTTAATCTCGTTTCCATTTCTTTATCTTCATTTTTATGAATATTTGTATATTAGTAATTTATTGTACGGCTGCAAATGCTCAAATCGTTATTTGGTATATTGATCACAATATAATCATTTGCACGAAATTGGCTGCTTCAGTGTGGCGATAGCGCCCTGTTTTCTGCTGAGGCAATGTTGCCGAGATTGATGGTAGATAAAGAAAAAGGCCGCATTTGCGGCCTTTTAAATATGACATCATGGGTTACCAGTCAGGTTTACTTCACCTTATGGTCAACAGCATGTGCATGTTCTACATCTTCATTTTTCCGGCTGAAGCGGCGGCGAACCACCACGAAGAATACCGGAACAAAGAAGATAGCCAGTACGGTAGCGGTTATCATACCGCCCATAACACCTGTACCAACCGCATTTTGTGCACCAGAACCTGCACCGCTACTGATTACCAATGGTAGAACCCCAAGGATAAAGGCCAGTGAGGTCATCAAGATTGGGCGCAGACGCATACGTACCGCTTCCAATGTTGATTCCACCAAGCCTTTGCCTTCTTTATCCATCAAGTCCTTAGCGAACTCAACAATCAAGATGGCGTTCTTGGCCGATAGCCCGATAGTGGTCAACAAGCCTACCTGGAAGTAAACGTCGTTATTCAGGCCACGCAGAGAGGCTGCCAATAACGCACCGACCACACCCAGCGGTACCACTAACATAACGGAGAATGGAATCGACCAGCTTTCATACAACGCTGCCAGACACAAGAACACCACAATCAGTGAAATGGCGTACAGCGCCGGAGCCTGGTTACCGGACAGACGTTCCTGATAGGACATACCGGTCCAGTCATAGCCGATGCCGCTTGGTAACTTAGACGCCAATTCTTGCATCAGATCCATCGCCTCACCGGTACTTTTACCCGGTGCGGCCTGACCCAGAATTTCCATGGATGGCAAGCCGTTATAACGTTCGAGTCGCGGTGAACCATATTCCCATTTGGCGCTGGAGAAGGTGGCAAATGACACCATCTGGCCAGTGCTGTTACGGACATACCACTTATCAATATCACTTGGTAACATGCGGAATGGCGCATCAGCCTGCACGTAAACTTTCTTCACACGACCACGGTCGATAAAGTCATTTACATAGCTGCCGCCCATTGCTGAACCCAGGGTGGTATTGATATCAGAAATAGCCACACCCAGAGCTTGTGCTTTTTCCTGATCCACTTCGACTTTGAACTGCGGCGTATCTTCCAGACCGTTAGGACGCATACCTACCAGCATATCCGGGTGTTGTGCCGCCATGCCGAGCAGTTGGTTACGTGCTTCGGTTAACTTTTGATGTCCTACGTTACCTTGGTCAATTAACTGGAAGTCAAAGCCGGTAGCTGTACCCAGTTCCACAATTGCTGGCAAGTTAAAGGCAAACACTAAACCGTCTTTAATTTGCGAGAAGGCAGCAGAAGCACGGCCAACAATCGCTGGAACTTTGTTTTGCTCGCCAGGGCGTTCATCCCAGTTTTTCAAACTCACGAATGCCAAACCGGTATTTTGACCCTGACCACTGAAACCGAAGCCGTTAACGGTAAATACTGAGTTAACAACATCTTTTTCTTTGTCGAGATAATAATCAGTGACTTGATCCAGCACTTTCTGCGTACGTTCTTGGGTCGCACCTGCTGGCATTTGCACCATAGTCAGGAACACGCCTTGGTCTTCTTCCGGCAAGAATGATGTCGGTAAGCGCAGGAACAGCACGCCCATACCAATCACGATGGCCAGATAGATAACCAAATAACGCCCGGTACTGCGCAGAATGTTGCCAACACTGTCGGTATAGTGATGGGTGCTTTTCTCGAACATGCGGTTAAACCAACCGAAGAAGCCGGTTTTCGGACCATGTTCGCCTTTGGCGATCGGTTTTAACATGGTGGCACACAGTGCTGGCGTCAGTATTAATGCTACCAGAACAGAGAGCACCATGGCCGAAACGATAGTGATAGAGAACTGACGATAAATCGCCCCGGTTGCGCCACCGAAGAAGGCCATCGGGATAAATACCGCTGACAGCACCATCGCGATCCCCACCAATGCGCCCTGGATTTGCTCCATGGATTTCTTGGTGGCTTCTTTCGGTGGTAGCCCTTCCTCTTGCATCACACGTTCGACGTTCTCTACCACGACGATGGCGTCATCCACCAATAGCCCTATCGCCAACACCATCCCGAACATCGTTAGGGTGTTTATCGAATAGCCAAAGGCCGAGAGAATGGCGAAAGTTCCCAGCAATACTACCGGAACGGCAATCGTTGGAATTAACGTCGCCCGGAAGTTTTGCAAGAACAGATACATGACCAAGAACACCAGAATAATGGCTTCTACCAGTGTTTTAACCACTTCGTTGATGGAGATTTTAACGAACGGCGTGGTGTCATACGGGTAAACCACTTTCAGCCCTGCCGGGAAGAACGGCTGTAATTTTGCCAATTCAGCTTTTACTGCCGCAGAGGTGTTCAGGGCGTTAGCCCCTGTTGCCAACTTAATACCGATACCTGCAGCTGGCTTACCATTAAAACGGGCAATAATGTTGTAGTTTTCAGCACCCAGTTGAACGATAGCCACATCTTTCAAGCGAACCTGTGAACCATCAGTGTTCACCTTCAGCATGATTTGGCTGAATTCTTCCGCATTGGTCAGACGGGTCTGAGCAATAATAGAGGAGTTCAGTTCTTGCCCTGGAACTGGCGGTGTACCACCTAATTGGCCGGCGGCAACCTGGTTGTTCTGCACTTTAATGGCGTTAATAACATCAACCGGCGTCAAGCCGTAGTTATTTAGTTTGTGCGGGTCCATCCAAATACGCATCGCGTATTGGGAACCAAACAACTGAACATCACCCACACCTGCGGTACGGCTAATTGGGTCTTTAACGTTAGAACCTACATAGTCGGCGATATCTTCCTGTTTCATGGTACCGTCTTCAGAAATAAAGCCGGCAACCATCAGGAAGCTACTACTGGACTTTTCAACGCTCACACCTTGCTGCTGCACTTCTTGCGGCAGTAAAGGCATGGCTAATTGCAGTTTGTTCTGCACCTGAACCTGAGCGATATCGGGGTCAGTGCCTGAGTTAAAGGTCAACGTCAACTGCACGTTACCGGAGGAGTCACTGCTGGAAGACATATACAGCAAGTTATCGATACCGTTCATGTTCTGTTCGATAACCTGCGTAACTGTATTCTGCACAGTTGTCGCATCGGCGCCAGGGTAGTTGGCGGAGATTGAAATTGCCGGTGGCGCAATGGTCGGATATTGCGCTACGGGTAACTTCATTATCGCCAGGCTACCGGCCAACATAATTATGATGGCGATAACCCAGGCGAAAATAGGGCGATCAATAAAGAACTTAGCCATGAATTACCGGCTCCTTTTAAGACTTCTTCGCTGTGTCAGCCGGGGCTGCTTTTTGTTCTGTCTCAGTAACTTCCTGCACTTTCACCTGCACGCCCGGTCTGATTTTCTGCAAGCCGGAAACGATCAGGCGATCGCCTGCTTTCAAGCCTTCAGTTACCAACCATTTATTACCGATAGCCTGATTAGCGACCAGTGTGCGTAACTCAACTTTGTCATCAGCACCAACAACCATGGCCGTTGCTTCACCGCGTGGGTTGCGCGTCACACCTTGTTGAGGCACTAACAGTGCATCAGGGCGGACACCTTCATCCAGACGGGCGCGGACAAACATCCCTGGTAATAACGCTTCATTCGGGTTAGGGAAGATAGCGCGGATAGTGATAGAGCCAGTGGTTTCATCTACGGTCACACCAGAGAATTCCAAGGTACCGGTTTCGGCATATTCAGAGCCGTTTTCCAGTAACAAGCGAACTTTAGCTTTACCGTTTTCCTGTTTCAGCGTGCCATCAGCCAGCTCTTTTTTCAGACGCAGGAACTCATCACTTGACTGAGTCACATCAACATACATCGGATCAAGTTGTTGGACTGTTGTCAAAGCAGTTGCCTGACCACTGGTCACCAATGCACCTTCAGTCACTGAAGATTTACCGGTACGGCCACTGATTGGCGAGGTCACCTGAGTATAAGCCAGGTTAATGCGGGCACTTTCTACTGCTGCTTTTGCCGCAACGACTGCTGCATTAGCTTGCATAGAATTAGATACCGCCTGGTCGTACTCTTGTTTACTGATGTAGTTGGTACCCAGCAATGGTTTATAGCGATTAACTGTCAGACGAGCGATTTCAGCTGCAGCTTGTGCTTTAGCTAAGTCACCTTTGGCGCTGTCATAAGCAGCCTGATAAGTGGCTGGGTCAATTTGATAAAGGGATGTTCCGGCGGTGACATCACTGCCTTCAACGTAGTTACGTTTAAGAATAATACCGCTAACTTGCGGACGAACTTCTGCAACACGAAATGCGGACGTGCGGCCAGGCAATTCGGTTGTGATATTCAGTGGTGCTGCTTTTAATGTCACAATGCCGACTTCAGGTGCCTGTTGAG
>NZ_JBLWEX010000053.1:0-9131 GCF_048323875.1 Yersinia sp. LJYL362 | reverse complement strand
TGCGTATTGGGCGTGCCAATCTTAATGACCCAGCTAAACCACTGGGCGTCTTTATGCTGGCGGGGCCATCCGGAGTAGGGAAGACTGAAACCGCGTTGGCGCTTTCCGATCTATTGTACGGCGGTGAGCAGAACCTGATCACTATCAATATGTCGGAATATCAGGAGGCACATTCGGTCTCTGGACTAAAAGGTTCTCCGCCTGGTTATGTGGGTTATGGGCAAGGGGGGGTATTAACCGAGGCGGTACGCCGCCGCCCTTATAGCGTGGTACTGCTGGATGAGGTTGAGAAAGCGCATCCCGATGTAATGGAGTTGTTTTATCAGGTATTCGATAAAGGGGTGATGGAAGATGCCGAAGGGCAGTTAATCAATTTCCGTAACACGTTGATTATACTCACCAGCAATCTGGCCAGTGATCGCATTATGTCTGCTTGTGGCGCAGGCGAAATAACCCATGACGGTTTTGTTGAATTAATTCGTCCCGAATTTGATCGTCACTTCCGCCCGGCATTTATGGGGCGTTTGCGGCTAATACCTTATCTACCGGTCGTTGCCGACACCTTGGCCAGTATTATTAAACTGAAACTAAATAAAATCTGTGAGCGTTTCAGCCGCGCGGCGGGGTATGAGTCGCGACTGACATACAGTGATAAAGTGGTCAAATTCTTTGCCAGCCGTTGCCGGGTTGAACAAAGCGGTGCGCGCGAGATTGACTCGGTACTGAACCGAGAGCTACTGCCGTTATTGACCGAGCGTTTGTTAAGTACGGAAGAGCAACAAACCATGGCTCTGTTGCTAAACGTGAGTAAAGATAAATTAACCATAAGCAAGGAACGTAGTTAAAGCGGTCCGCTGAGTCCCCACCTTGCCAAGTTATCCATTTGGTTATGGTGGGGATGTATTACCTGCATAATTGAGTCGATAGATAGTCTATTAGTTCTGTTTTTGATAAAAAAGAAGGAATCATAATGTCTGGATATATATATTTACCTATACCTACACAAGAAATGCATGACTTTTGTGATTTTTGGACCACAGGGCAAAAGGAGAAAGGAAAAACACCTTATAAAATATTAGAAAACAAACATAGTGGTGTTGTTAAAAAAGTTTTTCGCAACTTTGATGGTGTTCTGAAAAATGTAAATTCCTTAGATAAAGTCTATATTCTTGCTCATGGTGCTGCTCTCGGCTCTTCTTATGTTGGTGCGCCACTAGGAGCCAAAAAAGTAATAGTAAGAGGATACGAAGGATGGACTGGAGGAACACTTAAAAAATACAGTCCAATTGAACTCGCACAATTGTTAAAAAAAGAAAACTTACCCCTTAATTTTGTCGATTTGAGAGTTTTTGCCTGTGGCAGTGCATTAATACCAAATAAGGATGGAATTACTGCATCATTCGCACAGAGATTAGCAAATGAATTACGTAATATAGGTTATAGGAATATTAAAGTAACAGGGTATTTAGGAACCCTTCAAGCAGACTATTGTATCCGAAACTTAAGTGGAGGCGCCTTTACAGACACATGTCATAAAAGTGTTTATCTCGAATGTAGTCTAATGCCAGCGTCATTAGGAAAAGTTATTTTCTAAGGGGCGGTGAATCGGATTTTACGCGTGGCGCTCTCCTCCGAAGCCATAGTCAGTATGTCTCCTGAGGTGATCTCAAAAAGTGAATGGGCCGTTTTGAGGAGATACTGACACATGGCCTGGGAAGCGCGAGGAAAGCCCGCTAATTTACTGTATCACTCGGTTCAAGGTAGCCACTATATCAGCAGGAGTTTCAGACAGTTAATGTGGAGATATCAGATAAAGCAAAGCCTGAGTCGCCGGGGGAATTGCTGGGATAACAGCCCGATGGAACATTTTTTTAGACGACTGAAAACAGAATGGGTGCCGGATAATGGATACGCTAATTTTAGCGAAGCCAAGACAGCGGTAACGTATGACATAACGGGATATTACAACCAGCTCAGACCTTATCAATATAACGGGGGTTTGACGCCGAATGAATCAGAACGATTGTTCTGGAGAAACTCTAAAGCCGTGGCCAATTTTTGTTGACCACTACAGTATAAAAACCTTCAATATCTTAAGCTCTACGGTGAATATATGTACCCAAAAAATGCGCATTACATTTGGATTGGAAATAAACCACTGCCACAATATGCAATAAGTAATATCATACATTTTAAATCAAATAACCCACATTATACGGTATATCTTTGGACTACCAATCCGCACAGAATAGTTAATAATATAATAAACTCTGGTTATAGCTCCCGATTTATGAGCTTTATAAACTGTCGTGGTTTACCCGACATGACAGGATATATTCAATCTGCTGTTGAACGAGAGATGTCTGATAGTGCTTATCATAATTATGCAGCTGCCTCTGACATTTTACGCCTAGTTATTTTAGAAAAGTTTGGCGGTATTTATATGGATGTAGATGTTATGGTATCAGGTAGTCTTGGCCTCATATCTCCAGAAAGAGCAAGTAGTACGGGAGTTTCTGACATATTAATACACCAGGAGATGTTGAGTAATAAAACACGGTTATCCAATGCAGTAATTGTCAGTCAGCCCCACACCAACGCTCTGAAAAAAATGATTAATTATGCAGTCACCCCTTATGCGAAAAATAATCTCTATGAGATGGGATTTGGTCGTACTGCTGGTAAAGATTTATTAAGGAAGACATTAAAAGATTTAAAAGATATTCCATTGAGGGAAATAATGTGGGTAGGAAAGAGAGCGGTGCCTTCTCTTCGCCATCAAATAACCATATATCTGACGGGGCCGGGGTTAATGGATGCATACCTTCAAGCCAGTGGTTTAAGTCAACGGTTTCAGACAACAAAAATACTAAATGAACCCGCTCGATTTGGACAACGGGAAGACAATTTTCCAGGAAGCTGGAAGCGGGGGATGAACGGTAAAGGTGAGTGGGTAGTCCCAGCAAGAAAATTTAACAGTATAATTTAACCTATATTCCCGTTCCCTCCTCTGACTGGTATCACTGAAAAACTGGCATGGTCCATGAAAACATATATTTCTTGTCCGCAAAATGCGGGCGAATTCCATAGTTGCTTGGCATAATTCATCCAGCTTAATGATAGTTGAAGCCCTGGGGGGGAACACCACTGACTCACATTAAGAGGTCCAGTGTCGGAATATCCAGCCTGTAATTTTTAAGGTGCTGATTTGATGGTGGTCAAAACCAAGAAAGTAGCTCAACAGTAGGGTGCCGACACAACCATTTTAGTTGCAATTATTGTGAGTCCGGGGTGATGGATTGCGAGCCGAGCTGGGTAAATGCGAGCCCATTATCAGTTAATGTGAGCCGATGGTGTTTTTCATTTGCAGTTAATGTGAGCCGAAAATGGCGCTGATTGCGAGCCATTACAAATCGTTTCTTCTTCTGGTTTGTCGGCGTTGAGTGTAGTCAGTGATGCCGTGTTGGCACCACTTTTATCAATGGTCACCATTTCAGGCTCGCCGTGATGACGAATGGACTTGCGGAAAAAAAAGCAGTGCCGCTGCAGCGTCCCGTTTGGCGGTCAGTAGGAAATCGATTGTCTGACCAGCAGTATCCACCGCGCGATAGAGATATTTCCACTGCCCTTTGATTTTGATAGTAGGTTTCATCCATGCGCCATCGACTGCCCTCAGAGCATTTATGCCGGCGGAAGGACTTGTCCAACAAGGGCACCAAGCGAATAACCCAACGATGAAGCGTGGAATGGTCAACAGCAATACCGCATTCAGCCATCATCTCCTCGAGATTGCGCAGGCTCAGGGCATAAGCCAGATACCAGCGAACACATTGCACGATGATATCGAGGGGGTAATGCGGGCGTTTAAAGACATTTCGGGTCAGAGACATTAATAGGCAATATTACAAAAAAAACAGCATGTTACCTTCCTACATCTTAATTCGACAGAACCCAAAATGCCAGCTCATCTTTAGTTGGTGTATAAAACCGTTCCAGCTTTGACTCAGTCAGGTGACTTTTGAACCTGGGATAAGCTGTATCGTGGGGTTGCACGTATTTTAACTCCTTGTCGAAAAGGGTCTTCCGTGTATCATTTAAAGTAATCTATAAAAGTACCGATATCCTGTCACGTAGGAATGCGGATTGTAGGCGTGTTTTGTGAGGAGGGTTCAATTGGGACAGATTGCAGCGATATATTGCCGCGTGTCGACGAGCAATCAGGATTCCATCGTCAGGAAGCGGAACTTATCACTCTGGTCAGTAAAGCAGGTTACACCGTGGCAGGGATCTGGAAAGAAACGGCATCTGGCAGCAGCAAAATCGATCGCCAGCAACGACAGCAAGGTTTCAAACTGGCACAGGCCAGGAAAATTGACCTGGTTCTGGGAACGGAACTGGCTCGCTGGATTTGTTCCATACGCTGAACGATTTACAATCTTGGGGCGTAGGGCTGATAGCACAGACAGGGTTACAGTTTGATTTATCCACCCCGCAGGGAAAAATGATTGCCACATTAATGTCAGGTTTTACTGAATCTGCTGAGAGAGCCTGCACGCTCAGGGGTTCAGGCTGCGCAGGCGCGCGGCGTTGTCTTCGGTAGAAAACCAGGGCAGCGGATCAAATTAGATAAATTAGCCCCGAAGGTGTTAGCACTTGTCGCCGAAGGCCAGTCCTACCGGCAGATTGGGCGGCATCTGAACCTGAGTAAAAATACGGTGCTGGCAATAGTCAAACGTGAGCGGCAAAAGCAGGAAAATGAAATTGATAGTATCAGCACGGGCGGGTACGAAACTCAGGAGCATTTGTAACATTAGTAGATGTGGCAAGGGCTAGGAGGCGATCTTACACATTTACGCACAAATCCTTACGCCTAGTCAGATGGCGCCAGTTGAAGAGCCGGTTATCGTTGATTCCGTTTTCGCGGGCAATTTGCGCGATACAGACACCGGGTAAAAGCGTCTGCTAAACTCCGGAGAAAATCGGTTACGACGTGGCTTCTCTGATTTCGCCGGCTGGTTATAGCTGGAACAACTGCCTGAACTGAAGGGTATCGACCTGGGAAAAGTGTTCTGGCTAGTTGTTCACAGGAAGATTCTCCTGAAAGAGGCCTGTCAGTAAAAACCTGGTGAAACCGCCTGACCAGAGAAAAAATTGCGGTTTTGCTGACACCCGTCTGCGTAGAAATGACCGGGTACGACAGGGCTTCGTCAAATCTCAGCCGCAGCACACGCAGGATCAATTTCGGATTATCAGCTAGTACCGCTTTTCGTGCATTCATCTTAAATGTCCTTTTACTACGAAAATGGACATTAGTATCGGGAACAGGAAAGGGCGGCGAAAGAGGGTCAAATGGGCCGCTTACGGTTAATAATAAGATAAATCAAAACAAATAACCAGACAGTCTTAGATATCTGTATTTGAGATTATGATGTAATAGCAACGATCAAGATAATATGATTGAGCAGTAATAATTACCCATGAAAGAGGGAATACTCGAATTTTTTAACGAATTGTTTCAATGGGAGGTATCACCGCATTCCTGATAGTCCTCTAGCTATCTATAGGGAATAGCATCATGTCTCGCTTCGCTTTAGCATTCATTATATCCAGGCCTCCGGCTATAGTTAGAAAATAATGACTGTCCACCGACGTCCAGACTTTCATGCTTTTTTTTTACATATTTCAGATTTCAAAGGGTAACATGCCAAACAATAAATGTGTAAAAATGCCAAAAGTTAATATTTTCAAAAAAAGCAAATTCCGCTCCAGCTCTTAGTGAATGGGATTGTGTATACAGGGAAACATTAGGATTAAAAAAAGCATGCTCACCATAAAAAACAAATAGTTCTTATCCATACTATTCGCCATAAAGAAAGTGAGTTTTACTTAAGAAATGCTGAGAGTGTACTAAAATCCTGGGATGTGGTCAGTGCTTCTTTAATTACATTTGGTTCCAGAGATAGAGCTCAATTGGCTGATGTTGGATTGTTACTTGCGGTACCACCGCAGAACATTATTGGGATATACCCTTGTGATATCGCTTTCCCTAATAATATTGGAAATGAACCCAATACCCCAAGAAAACCAATGGAATTAATGAGTCATTATTTCAATACTTATCAAGCTGGGGGGATAATACTTTTTCAATCCTTAAATCGCCAAATGATAAGTTAATGGCACATGGGCAAAGTAATACAGGACACAATGAAGTAGTTTCCGTCTGTAAGTCTCATATTAATACTTACGAAGGACGTCCACCAACGCAACCTATTCAGGTTTGTGGGATTTATATTCATCCCAAAAATAGTAAAATCACTGATGAAATCATATCTATTACAAGTAAATTAAAGGCAATGAATCCTGATTTACCTGTTTTCGAGTATGGAGGATTGTAGTGGCAAACTGGGTTTGGCCACCTGAATAGAGGTGATATCATCATCTCATCGTCAAAACAGGTGAAACAATGAACAGAAGTAATAGACGCAATTTCAGCTCTGAGTTCAAACTTGAAGCCGCTCAGTTAGTCCTCGATCAACATTACATCGTGGCTGCCGCTGCCACGGCAATGAATGTTGGCAAATCAACGATGGATAAGTGGGTTCGGAAGTTGAAAGAAGAACGAACGGGGAAATCACCCATAGCTTCACCCATGACACCTGAGTAGATTGAAATACGCGAACTGAAGAAGAGGATTCAACGCATTGAAATTTTGGCCGGCGTGGATAAGCAGTAATCGGGTAAAAGGTGATGGGAAATTCGGCATTTATGCATCGTTTTGACTCATTGGACGGGCTTGAACTACTCGTCGCGGACTTTTCAGACCATCGATTTGACGTGCATTGGCATGATACCTGGTCGATTGGTGTTGTTCTGCGCGGCGCCAATAACAACAGCGCTAAAGGCGATGCCGACGGTATTGTCTGCCGTGGGCAAATCAGCATCATCGCGCCAGGGCAGATGCATGCTGGCACCGCTTTGGGTGATGAAGGCTGTCACTATTTCATGTTTTATCCCAGCAACGAGATGCTGCTTGGCACAGCGGAAAGCATGGGAATGCATTTACCAGCGATCAAGGGGAAGCATCTCGAACATGCGACTTTCGCCAGGAAATTGTGTGAAACCGCTATGGTATTGACCGATGTGCAATCCAGTCACTTTGACCGTGAAGTGGTATGGAGCCACTGTGTGGCGGATCTGCTTCAGGTGTTTTCTCCGTGGCAGTCATTTACGGTGGCCAGCGATATCTCGCCAGGCTTGAGCAGAGCAAAAGAATATCTGCACGATCATCATGCCCAGGAGGTGCGTCTGGATATACTGGCGCAGGCTGTCGGCATGTCGAAGTACCACCTATGTCGCCAGTTTTCGGCGAAATTCGGTTTATCGCCAAGTCGCTATCAACGGCAGCTCAGATTGCAACAGGCTAAGGCCTTGCTTTCCCGAGGTGGCGACATCGCGGGAATCGCCAGTGCCTGCGGATTTGCCGATCAATCGCATTTGGGCAGGATATTTAAGTCGACTTACGGCGTCACGCCGCGTAGCTATCGCGACCGGTGCATTTGAGCAATATCGTTCTATCTTGCCGACTAAGAGGGGCTGATAGTGTGCCTTTTTGACGACGAGAGAAACCATGTTCATCGATATTTCCACGCTGGGTTTATTTGCTCTTTCGGCCGCCGCGTTAACGCTTATCCCTGGTGCCGACATGCTTTGTGCACTGTCTAATGCCATAAGCCAGGGAACGAAAGCGGGGCTAATTACAGTATTGGGCGCTGTCACAGGGGTAACGTGTCACATCGGCCTTGCGATTGCCGGCGTTACGGCACTGATCGCCTCTTCACCTGTGTTGTATAAGTTTTTTGTAGTTGGCGGCGCTTTCTATATCATGTGGGTAGGCTTGGGCATTTTTAACAACAAAAACGCGATCAGCCTTCAAAACAACAGCGAGCGGAAAAGCCTTCATAAACTTTATTCGCAAGGATTACTGACCAATTTGCTGAACCCTAAGGCCATCATCTTTTCATTGGCATTTATACCACAGTTTATTCGGATTGAGGCAGGCATGCCGGGTACGCAGATGCTGATATTGGGTATTGAGCTAATCTTCATTATGTTATTGATTGAAATACCCTTGGTTTTTCTGGCCGATAAGATTGCAATGAAAATAAAAACTCACCCTACCATAGCTATCTATATTAATAAGTTTTTTGGCGCCGCCATTCTGGCATTGGCCATTTCCATTCTGGCTTCGCATTTATTCTAGGGTCTCAAACACGCAGATTGGCAACGTTGTTCGATTGATAAGGTTTTATGTTCGCACCGCTATCCAGCATACTGCGAAATTCCCGTAATCTCCTCCTGAGTTTCACAAATACAGAGGAGAATGACTAATGAAACGCTTTGAAAATAAAGTTGCCCTGGTGACGGGCAGTTCAAAGGGAATTGGCGCAGCCATTGCTAAACGCCTGGCGGCGGAAGGCGCCGTGGTTTTCATTAACTATTCCCGCGGGCGTGAAGATGCCAACCGGTTGGTCAAAGAAATCAATGAGCAGGGCGGCATCGCTTTTCCACGGCAGGCCAATGTCGGCATTGAGGCCGAAGTCAAAGGCCTGATGCAAAACATTGTAGAGCAGTATGGTCGACTAGACGTGCTGGTCAATAACGCCGGTGTTTATTCCACCAATAGCCTGGAAGCATTTAGCGATGCGGAATATGAAAGGCACTTCAACTTAAATGTCAAAGGGCTGATTTATTGCTGCATGGCGGCGGTCGCCGCCATGCCTGAATTGGGTGGCAGCATCGTCAATATCAGCTCCAGCGTGACTTCGTTTACACCAGCCAATTCGCTGGTTTATACCGCTTCCAAAGCCGTGGTGGATTCGATCACCAAGACGCTGGCCAACGAGCTTGGCGGGCGCAAGATCCGGGTCAATGCGGTCAATCCTAGCCTGGTCATCACGGAAGGCGTGCATGACAGCGGCTTTTTCGACGCCGATTTTAAAACGCATATTGAATCCATAATGTAAGTATCCCACTTAAAAGAACCATTCACTTTTAGAGATCTTCCGACATACTGACTATGTCCCTTTGAGGAGATCGCTATGCGCAAAGCACGATTCACTGAGCACCAGATT